>JAEEHZ010000108.1 GCA_016281115.1 Clostridiaceae bacterium
CCCCCACTGGGTGGACGAGATCCCCCTGCTTCGTTCTTGGAAAGGTGATTCTGTCATATTCTGGCTTTGTTATTAATAATTACTCAGATTATTCTAATGCTTTGGTTGGTCGCCTTAAATCAACAAAACAACGGCACGGTTGAGGAATTTGCCTCGCCGTGCCGTTTACGTTAATTATATTTATCAATATCCTGAATATGGGTTATAGTCATAGAATACCATTGCTACTTTGTTTCCTTCTGCATTACCTGAAGGATTGTATTCTATAATTCCCCATAAGCTTTCGCCGTTTGTAAGGGGGCAAAATGCAGAATCACCGTCTGACAATTCATCCGGCAACACCATTTCGCCTATCGTTTCCCAATGTGAAAATCCGTTTTCAAGCATATTGTCTATATACTCTTTAAACTCAGAATATTCTATATCTTTTACCTGTATGTTATATGTTCCCTCGCTGCCTCCTGCCTGTGCGTCAACATAGTAGTCAACCGTATCGCAAAGCTTGGGAAGCACTGCCAAAGCCTCTGCGTCAGGCCACGGCAGATCTGTTTTCGGCTCAACACTTGCAACGTTTACGGTTTTGCTTGATGTAGATGCAACAACAGATGATGTTTCGTTTTCACTCGGAGTAATAACGGTAGTGTCGTCTCCGCAGCTGCAGAGCAAAGCCGCCGCCATAGCACAAATAATAAAAGCAGTAATTATTCTTTTCATACTCATACATTCCTTTTATCAAATATTATAATACTTAAACGTGCAGAATTCTCAAATTCGTGCATAACAAAGATACAGCATATTTGCAGTTTTGTCAAGAGGTAGCAGTAATAAACTAAAACCAAACCATTTTGAAAATAGTTTATTTGTTAGCTGTATGTAAATTGTTATAATGCGTTTCCGAAATAACTTTTGCAGGTACCCCTGCAATGGTTACTCCCGGAGTGGTAAACGATTTGTTAACAACTGAATTTGCACCTATTATTATATTGTCAGCCAATGTGACATCTCCTATTATTACGGCGCCAAAGCCAATATCCACATTGTTTCCTAATGTAGGTACTCCTGCACAGCTACCCTTGTTGCCTATGCAGTTATTACCGTGAAACTTGCAGTTTTTTCCGATATGTGCCTGAGGATTAATAATAATTGTGCCGTTGTGATATATTGTAAGCCCGCTTTCACAACTGTTTGGACCAATATAAAATCCAAGTTTGTTACCTATATTGTGCTTTTTTCTTTCATAACACAATGCCAAAAGTTTTTTGATTTTATTGTTTCCCGCAGTGTTTATATAATATTCCTGATAACGTAAGAGCTTCAGGTATTTGCATATCAAATATTCGGGATCTCTGACTCTTTTCATAATTGCAGAGCATTTTTTATCGCGTATTTCATGAAGATAAGCGTTATCTTTATATATATACTCTTTAAGTTCTGCTTTGTTTTTTATCATGGATGACCATTCCTTTAACTATATACCGTTCTTAAATTTGCACATCAGGTAAACAGGCAAAAAGCTTTTCACCATATATGAAAACTTAAATACAATATTACGTTTTCCTGTATAAGCTTTATAAAGGGATTTGAAATTATTACTTTTAATTACACGCCTGTTATATGACAGTTTTCTCATAAAGCTGTCTTTATTGTTTTTGTTGAATGTATTGAATAACACATTCTCCAAGCGAATAAATGCGTCGTCTTTAAAGCTTGTTTCAGACACGTTATTCAGATTCCAGTTTTCTATATATTCCAAAATGGTTTTGTTTAAAACAGTGTTGATTTCTAAAAGATCACTTCTGTATTTATTGAGAAGCGATGCAGCCGAACCGGTATAATAATTGTATAACGGTTTGTTGATTATAAAAAACTTCTCATCAATTATTTTGTCAATATAATGAAAATTAAATACCATATCCTCGCCCAGCGATAGATTTTCAGGCATAGTTATATTATATTTATCCAGTATACTTTTTTTAAATATTTTATTCCACGGCTGAGAAATGAAAGGGGGTGAGGTAAGCTTGTAAAGTGTGTTTTTGCCTATTGTTGTATATGAATCCGATCCATCAAATACTGTAGGTTGTTCAATACCTTTGCTGTCAACATAGTTGAAGCCGCATATTGCAAAGCTGAATCCATCAAGCATAGGCTTGCACAATTCATTCAAGTATTCAGGCACAACAGAGTCATCACTGTCTACAAAACATATGTATTTTCCGGAGGCTTTTTTAATACCTTCGTTTCTTGCCGAGGAAACGCCGCCGTTTTCCTTGTGAATAACTGTTATCCTGTTATCTTTTTCAGCGAAAGCATCACATATTTCAGCGCTTTTGTCTTTTGAACCGTCGTCTACAAGCAACAATTCAAAATCTCCAAAAGTCTGATTTAAAATACTGTTAATACAATATTTTAGTGTATTTTCCGCATTGTATACGGGTACGATTACAGATATAAGAGGCATATGTTTCACCTGCTTTTTCTCTTGCGTTTTATGTCATATAGCTTATCATAAATGTGTACAGCCGTATAACACCTAAGTCTATAGGCCGCCTTTTGAAGAGGATTGATACAGCAATCGCACATACTCAGTGCGTCTTTAAACTCCTGACTTTTCATTATCGTTCTGCACATTTTTTTTCTGTGCCGCTTTGATAAATCGGTCCTGCTGTTATATATTCCTCTCATAGTGCTTGCAAATCTGTAAAATACAGAGTTATAGGCGCGTGTCATCTCACCGGGGGACAATCCCCATTTAATACCGTACTTTACAAGATTTCTGTTTATCTCATATGAATATGACTCTCTGTTCATATGAAATTGACGGGTTAGAGATCCCGAAATACAATTCATATGCACATAAGGCGCTATATTCATAAGCACAATTTTTTCGCCGCTTTTGTCGAGATACTCAAGCCCGAAGACTATATCCTCTCCAAGCTGCATACCGTCTATCATACGGATATTATTCTCCTGTATTATGCTGTTTTTATATAATTTGTTCCAAACAGGCTGACAAAGCAATTCATCAAACAGAGTCATATATTTATCCCTGCTGAGTTCAATATAATTTTTATCACTGATGTAATCGGCAGAAGCAGTATCGAAGGAATTATAATTATTCAGATTATCATAACGGCACCATATATTGTTACAATCGGGATACATATTTTTGCAATCAACAAAACAAGATATATAGTTTTCCTTTACAAAGTCATCGCTGTCAACGAACATAACATATTCACCGCAGGCATTGTCCAAACCCAAATTGCGTGCGGCGGAAACACCCGGCTTTTTTTGAGAAAACACTTTTATTCTGCTGTTGCGCTCGGAATATCGCTTGCAGATATCAAGGCTTTTATCCGATGAATTGTTATCTACGAGCAATAATTCAAAGTCTTTGAAGCTTTGGCTTAATATGCTCTCTATGCAAAAAGAGAGATATGTTTCGCTGTTGTATACAGGTACAATAATGCTAATAAACGGCATAATTATATGCTTGTCCTTTCCGAAATTGTCAAAACCCTATACCTAAAATGCTTTCCGCTTTTGTAATAATGCCAAATGTTACCGGATTCTTGGAAAACCGATATCGAATTCGGTCTGCCTTTCGCAGATTAATAAGAGAAGTTTTAGTAAGCTTTATGTTTTTCATATAGCCTTTAATAATGCTTTTTGATTTTGATTTTTCTTTGCCCCTAAGCCATTTGATCGTAGCTTTATATGCGTAGTAGCATCCGAAAAACACGCTTGATTCTGTTTTTTCGGCAACAACGGGAAACCGTTCTCTGAAATATTCCTGCCTTTTTTGATAAGCTTCCAGTGCATCTAAACGTTTCAGTGAGTATCCCGACCCCATTATACTGCCCTGACGCTGTGTATAATAATACAAAGGAACAAAGCAATGAGCGGTTTTGGCTGAATTGCCGATTATTTGGTAAGTCCAAAATTCATCTTCGTTTGTTTTCCCTACTTCAAATCTGATATTATCAACAACAGATCTTTTATATACTTTATTCCAAACGTGCTGATGGATTATATTATCGTTTACAAGCATACAGAGAGCGTCTACGGTACCGTAGACCGAAACGTCATAATTATTCGGGATCATATCAGAGATTTTTTCATCCAAGTATACTTTTTTAACATCACACTCTGCTATATCACAATTATGTTCTTTTATTGCGTTGATAAGTATACTGTAAAACTCACTGTGCAAACAATCGTCACTGTCGATAAAGCTTATATATTCACCCGTGCATATTGCAAGACCTGAGTTTCTGGCGTCGCTCAGACCTCCGTTCGTTTTATGTATAACCTTGATTCTGTCGTCAATTTCAGCGTAATTGTCGCACATAGCTCCGCATTTATCGGGAGAGCCGTCATCTACAAGAATTATTTCCAGGTTTTTATATGTTTGATTTAAAATGGATTTTACACAGTTATCAAGATATTCTTCAACCTTATAGATTGGGACAATTACCGAAATTAAATCATTCATACAATTTTACCTCTTATCAAGCAGTGCTTTTAGCATCTCACAGGCGGATCTGACAGTATTTTCGGTGCTGAAATACGGTGCGCGCTCCAGTGCCTTTTTACCGTAATGCTCAAGCATACCGGGGGCAGTGAGCATTTGTTTTATGCCGTTATATAAAGATTCTTCATCGTTATCCGTGACAATACCGTATTCGTTGTTTTCACCCAAAAGCTCTTTCATTCCCGAACAAAGTGTTGTTACAACGGGCGTTCCGACAATCAGAGCTTCGGTTACCGCAGTGCTGAGTCCTTCGCTTAATGACGAACAAACGGACAAGTCGCAGGCCTTAACATATTTATAGGGATTGTCGCGGTATCCTGCCAATGTGAAAGTGTCCTTGATATGCAGTGAATCTATAAGTGATTCCAATTCAGCTTTACCGCTCCCGACGCCGAAAATATACATATGATTTTTAATACCTTCGTCAAGCAGCCGCTTGTGTATTCTAGCAAGGCGGTCAAAAGCTTTAACGGGGATTATTTTACCCACGGAGCAAATATTAAAACACTCTTTATCAAATTTTATATCATCAATTGGTTCGTCTGATCTTCGTTTTATCAGATCTGTCTCGATGGTGTTGTATATTGTGGTTATAGGCTTATTAAAATCAAGTGTTTTAACAAAGCTTTCTCTTACGGAATTTGACACACAAGCTGTTATGTTGAAACGGGCATAGCAGGAGAGCATTTCTTTTACCGAGCGAAAAGATGCCGCCGCGTCTTTTATGTCTTTGTAAGTACAGTGTATCCAACTTACAAGCTTTGTGTTATTATCCGTGCATCCGCTTACTATTCTTGCGGTTGGCCCTTCAAGATAAGATACGATTATATCGTATTCCTCTTTTATAAAGTGTTTATACAGTGTGCCGGGAGAAAAAAGCTTCATAATTTTGCTGTTACCCTTTATAAGCTTTTTATATCCGGGTATATATTTAACATCAGATGATAAAAATTGTTTATTTTCGCCGACATCAAACAGAGTTTGAACGGTAACGTCAAACTCTTGCTTGTCTATGTTGTTTACCAAATTAACAAGAACCTTTTCTGCTCCGCCGTGGGCAAGTGTAGGTATTAAAAACAAAACTTTGATCATATAGCCTAAAGCTCCTTTAATTGCTCATAAGTTGTACTCATATATGCCAAGGCTACTGCTTACATACATGCCTGCATTACCCTGCAAGCTTATATAGAAGAAGTATAAATATGCCAGAATAAAAATTATCCTATACATAGAATTATCCTGACCGTTGCGGTCTTTTAATGCATAAGGCAAAGCAATACAGTTATACGCATTAAAATAGGTCATCATTCTGCCAATGGTAATGCCGCTTGTAAGTGTTGCTAAAATACACATAGACGCGGTGACTGCCGACAGGTTTATACTTATTTTAATAAACTCGGGCGCATCTTCCAATTCATTTCTTTTCAGAAACAAGAATACAGGCATAGCCGCAAAAAACAATGCGCGCATTATTCCCATGTTGCCGCCGTAAGTAACATTCTTATAACCGAGGCTGTCTCCTACGTCACTTAAAAAGTTTGTAAAAGTATCGGTAAAGAATATCGCAAACGCTATGCCTAAAAAGAAGATCACCATTTTTTTCGACCAAGGTTTTTCATGTGCAAAAAAGTACACCGGCAACCACACAATTGCTGATGGGTGAAATGTAAAGCTTAAACCAAGCAATAACAGAAATTTTAACAGCTTTCTTTTTATAAACGCATCTGAAGCCGAAAGCATAATGGAGACAGCTATAACCTGCCTCATAGCGTTGAATGCGCTTGTATAGTCTTGGGTAGTAATAAAAAAGTACAGTGTTAAGCGATAATCTACCGAATACTTACGAAATAAACTTATAAATCCCCAATAACCGATCAGCGCCATAACAAGTAAATACATTTCGGAATTATTTCCGAAAAACGTCCTTATAATTGTCTCGGTTGCGATAAAACCGCCGTGTTCTGCGTTAAAAAAAGCATTGACCGCACTGCCGATGCCTGTCTCCGAAGATGATAAATAAGCTCCTACATAAGAAGATGTATCAATATAATCGGTACGTTTCATCGCAAAAAAAATGATTACTGCAAACGATGCAAATGCCCCGAATTTAGATACCGTAGGAATGGGGCTTTGCGTTAAATCGTGAGAAGAAGCGTATTGCGACATACTGAATGACGCCAACAGTACAGTTGAAATAAGTATGATAATATGTACATACATAAGAATTTATCACCAAATAATTTATTTTGAATTGACCTTCTTTTTATGAAGTATCTTATATAAAAATGAGGGAATAAACGCAACAATGATCGGTTTAATAGCATATATATAGTGTTTCTTTGATAAATTGAAAACTTTTATCGCGCGTTTTCTGATTTTGTATTCTATAAATCTGTGAGAAAATTTTCGCCTTTTATACGCGTTCAAGTCATCCCGCATAGAGTAGAGAGGGTAGGGGATTGTCATACCCGTGTAACCTGCTTCATAAAGCCTTACCCATAAATCGAAATCTTCAGCTCTCAGAACGTCGGGCG
>JAEEHZ010000109.1 GCA_016281115.1 Clostridiaceae bacterium
AACGATACATATTTATTATAAATGACATGAAGTCAATAAGCAAAATCCTTTTAGAAATAACACGCAGAAAAAACGATGTTTTTTTTGTGTAAATAAACAAAAAAGAGCTGCTCAATTGTTAAAACGAGCAACTCTTTTGCCAGAATTATATTAAATAATCAAACCGTTTGTAATATTCTTCTTGAGCTATTGTGTAAATGTAAGATTCAAATTCCAGATAATTCTGCAGAAATTCTTCGCCTGCCGTTGTAAGATGAGTACTTCCGCCATCTTTACCGCCTCTGCGCCGCTCGACAATCCGGATATTTAAATTTTGTTCAAGTTTATTTATCATATCCCATGCCATGCTGTGAGCAATACCAGAATAAGCGCATGAAACACGCATGTTATGTGTATCCGAAATCAAAAACAGCAAAAGCTTCAATCGTTCCGAGAAAAACGGTAATTCTTTTTCAAGCTGCATATGGAGCACCGGGCGCATTATTGTGTTATTATGCTCGTTGCGTCGCTCCAAAAGCTCAGCTTCATTATGAATGTTGGTTACGACGCCTTTATCCTCAACATCTACCCACACTCTCGCATCACCGCACGAATTTATCGCCCCGCGCAGTCCGTCGTCACCCTTATAGTTTAAAACTTCAGGAATTATTCTATCTGACAGTACAACAGGATGTCCGCCTTTACCGTGATATGACGGTACTACTATTTCTCCCTTTGTATTTATAAGTGTTGTTAATGTAATAGGTGTAAACATGGGGACATTTACGGGAGTAAACACAACGGCTCTGCATTTGCCGTGCAGATATCCGAGTCCTGTAAGCACTGACTCCATAAGCTGCGGCTCGTGAGATTCATTATTCTGCAGAAAAATAACACCGTAAGGGGAAAGCTGCTTTTTTACTTCTTCTTCATCGCTTCCGGTAATTACAACTATAGGAAATATTCCTGCCTGCCTGTAGCTTATGACTATACGGCGAATTATTGAAATGGTACCGACCTGCATCAAAGGCTTTGCAAGCTTATTAGCGGCAGCAATAATTCCCCCGACTTGATTTAATTTCATAGCAGCACCTCTTTTCGTTATGTTTTAAGGCAACACCGCAGGGTTTGCGGCACACAAATCTTTTATTACCTCTCCGGCAATCAGAAGTCCGGCAACCGATGGGACAAATGCCACACTTCCCGGAATATCCCTGCGTTCGGTACATTTATGCTTGGCGCCGGGTGGACAAATACAGTGCGTGCGGCAACTGATCGACATATCTTCGATAGGTCGTGTAGGCTTTTCCTCAGAATATACGACCTTTAGTTTTTTTACCCCGCGTTTTCGCAATTCGTGGCGCATCACCTTGGCAAGCGGACACATTTTTGTTTTGTAGATATCGGCTATTCGAAATTGACTGCCGTCAAGCTTATTGCCTGCTCCCATACAACTGATGATCGGCACACCGTACCTTTGCGCTTGCAGCACAAGTTCTATTTTTGCCGAAACTGTGTCTACTGCATCAACGATATAGTCGTATTCGTTAAACGGAAACTCATCTGCATTTTCGGGCAGAAAAAAGCACTTGCGTACGGTGATTTCCGCATCCGGATTGATTTCAAGCATTCGTTCCGTCATAACATCGACTTTGTACTTTCCTACGGTTTTTCTCGTTGCGATAATCTGACGATTGAGATTGGTCAGGCAGACCTTATCGTCATCGATCAATTCAAAATGCCCCACGCCGCTTCGTATTAATGCCTCACAAGTATAACCGCCCACACCGCCGATGCCGAAAACGGCTACACGGCTTGCCCGCAGCTTTTCAATAGCTTCTTTGCCGAGCAATAACTGTGTTCTTGAAAATTGATTCAGCATTTTATATCGACCTCTTTACGCTTTTTATGATGTAATCCTTGATTAATTAGTTTTCAAATCCTTATATAACGGCATCGGGATGATCGCCTCTGCTGTCCGCTACAGAATAGCCAATGCGTTCAACTCTTCGCCTTAAGCACATATTACATTCAGCCGCTTCCTCGCCGGTACAGATTTTTCCGTCATATAAAAGGTATTTTTTCCTTGCGTCAACCGGAGACAGATTTGGCATCAATACATTCGCTCCTGCAAGTATTCCTTTTTCTCTGCCCAAAGCGTCTGCCGTTCCCAATGCCGTAGTTGCCGGAAGAAGCGCTTTCGGAAACAAAAGTCTTAATATTGCCAACAGAAGAAGAGTTTGTCTTACGCTTCCTCGGGGTTCGTTGCAAAACGGCGTATCCTTATGCGGAATAAACGGTCCTATGCCGATCATATGCGGCTGCAGCTCCTGCATAAAAACAATATCCTCATAGATATGTTGGGTAGTTTGATGCGGGGTACCTACCATGATACCGCAACCAACCTGAAAGCCTATTTCTTTTAAATTTAACAGACAGTTTTTACGGTTTTTCCCGGACATGGCTGACGGGTGCAGCTTTTTATAATGATCTTCATTCGCTGTCTCATGGCGCAAAAGATATCTATCTGCTCCGGCATTGTAAAACTTTTGATAACTTTCATAAGATTTTTCTCCGATGGAAAGCGTTACAGCGCATGAAGGATGCCGCTCTTTGATTTTTCTTACTAAATCGGCGATTCTATCGTCTGTAAAATAAGGATCCTCGCCTCCTTGAAGGACAAATGTTTTAAATCCTAATTCCTTGCCTATGTCACAGCAGGAAAGAATATCGTCCTCTGTGAGTCTGTATCTTTCAGTTTTCGCATTGCTGCGGCGTATTCCGCAGTAATAACAATCATTTTTGCAGTAATTGGTAAATTCAATAAGACCTCGAATATATATTTGTTTTCCGTAGAATATCTCTGCCGTATTTCTTGCCGCTTCAAACAGATAATCCTCATTGCCTTCCGCATTCTCAAAAATATATGTTAAATCGGTTTTTGTTATCCTTTTTGAGCGTCTTATATCATCTACTATGCGTTTAAACTCTTTTTCCATATGCTCACGCCTTGACTGATCTTTCGCCTTGACTGATCTTTTATTTTTATAGTTTAGAGGGACGAGTATGCCGGGCCGTCCTCGATGTGACAAAGCCGCATGGCCGTTTCTTTGCGACGATATCCTTTTATACAAGCCTATCGGCTAAATATGAGATTATTATAAATATTTAAGCCTGCTTTGTCAATAGATACCGCGTGTATGCCACGTCAATATAAAGGGCTGACGCAGCATACTATCTCCAAATCGGAAATCGTTTCAGGCAGGATACAAAAAGAAATGAGCGAAAGGAAATTGCGGCTTGCAGACGCCGAAAGAGAGTATGCAATTGCTTTAAAAAATCTCAATTTGCTCAAAGAAGAAATTGTAAAATGCCTTGAGGGAAAAAGCAGTTTTTCAAAAGATACTCTCGCCGGGCTTATATCGGACACCGAAAAGAAATGTAATGACCTTGATAATATACGCGAAAGTATAAAAGCAGAGCTCAAACAAACCGAAAATTTGCAAACCGAGTTGTGCAACAAATATGATGAGATAATCTCTTGGTCTGAGCTTTTTGATAACGCAACGACAGAAGCCAAAAAGATGATCGTAAACAGTATGATAAAACGAATTGACGTATTTCGTGATTATAGACTGGAAATAGAGTTCAATTTCGACATCAGACAGTTTTTCCTCGGAATTGACGCAGAAAGAGTGCTAGATCTAAGCGCATGATTAATACATCGCAGCAAAAAGACAGCCCGGAAAAATGGGCTGTTTTTATTTCTGTGTTTAACACACGAAATACCGGCAAATGAATTAAATATCTCACTTCGTTCGATATGAAATGTTCGCCTTGCGGCAAACATGAAATATTCGGCGTTGCCGAATATGAAACAAAATAAATCCCATTCATGCCTCAGGCATTTCATACGCCGCAGGCGTATTTCATGTGCAAAGCACATTTCACAAATCCCGTGAGGGATTTATTTCATTGAAAAAACCGCCTCGCGGCGGTTTTTTCTGGTGGAGATAAGCGGGATCGAACCGCTGACCTCCCCCTATGCCATTCAAGCGCTCTCCCGAGTAAAACGGTTACATACCCCTCAATAAGGATTTATACGGCAAAAGCGTTATATTGTTCGGCTGAAGATTTGTATGCCGCTTTTATGGCGCTTTTTGTTCCACATTTCTGTTTCGGTCAATAGTAATTATATTGTTTGACAAATGTCCCGTTCGCACAAAAAACTGTAAAGAATAATGTTATCGAAATCTTTGAAAAAAAATCGTCAAAACCCTTTTACAAGATCAAGATTAATTTCAGCGACCGCTCCTATCCCGGTAGAAAAGAGCAATTTGATCCGACTGCTGCCGAAACGAAACCGCTTTCACCTTTTCGGTATTATTGTATCATCAAATGACCAGTTGATAGGTAGCCGCAAGCTCTATGTTTCCTGCAAGGGCAGCACAGAGGACTGTGGACTCGACCTCCGGCGGAGCGCACCAAGCGAGACCGCAGTCGGCGGTGATCTGCCGGGGCGTAGGAATCAAACGACCGGGGATACCGTTTGCGAGGCAGTAACGTTCCATCTCCATCGCTGCTGTTGTTGTTGAGAAGGTCACAACCAATCGCAGTTGCTTTTCCCGCATTACGGCTTAATTACCTTGTCGGCTTCAGCCAACGTCTCGACTATCGAGTACATATTTGTCACACCGCCGACAGCCAGCTTTTCGGTTAGTCCGTAGTAGTTCAAGCAGGTGCCGCATGTCAGAATTTGCACGCCTTGCGCCTCCATACTTTTCAGATCCTCCAAAGAAAGGGATCCCTCGGTGGTAAGGTGCGCGCCGCCGTTGTAGAACAGGATGGTCTTCGGCAGTTTGTCAAGTTGCGAAACGGCGTAGAGAAAGCCCTTCATAAGCTGCTTGCCAAGCTCATCGCTGCCGTGACCCATCACATCGGAGGTAACAGCAACAACTATGTTGCCTCTCCGATCCGGGATGCATGCAGCAGGTGTTTCCGCGGCTTTGTCGACTATCTTATCCGCATCCATTGTGATAACAAAATGGTTTTCTTCAAGCTTCTCACTGTGAACCTTGAACCCCTTGCTTTCTGCCAGACGAGTAACATTCTGCACAGCTACCTCATTATCCACATGTGTCTCCACAACTGCAGGAACGGTCAAACCCTCAAGTGTCTTGATCGTTTTGACCACCGGCAGCGGACAAGCCAAACCGATGGCGTCAACTTTAATTATATCCATATTATTGCCTCCATTTTTTAACAATACTTATCCCGATTGGACAGAAGCTTGCCCTCAAACGGCACAATTACGCGATATTCACCGTTATGTTCCTTGATACAGTCTCTAACGGCATCAATCAGTTCCGAACCAATCAGTAGTGCCATCCCACACGCCGCCGCTTCTTTAAGGCAACGAGGTGCAGGGGAAATACGGTTCTGCAGCCCATGCTCGTCCAGCAGCGCGTGCAGGGCAAATCCCTGCTCGTAATTGTCAAACAGTATGTACCAACGCAGATCTGTATCAGCCATACTCATTCTCTTTTTTATAATTTAATTTTATTCTATTGAAATCTGTCGGATTGCATCTATAGCGGACCGGATTTCTTTTTCAGTGTTGAAGGGGGAAAAGCTGAAGCGAACCGCACCTTGTTCGGTAGTACCGAGGGCGGCGTGCATACGGGGCGCGCAGTGTGCTCCTGCGCGGGTGGCGATGCCGTAATCGGTGTATAGTGCATCAGCTACCATGGAAGAATCGTAGTCCCGAATATTCAGGGAAACAATGGCGGCACGGGGTTTGGCGGAAAAGTCGCCGTAAACCGTCACACCGTCAATGGCAGAGACACCTTCATAAAATTGCATCATCAGATCATACTCGATGCGATAGAGATTCTCCACACCCTTAGATGTAAGATAATCCACCGCTGCACCGAGTCCGGCGATACCGTGACTGTTCAGCGTACCTGCTTCAAGTCTTGTGGGGTAATTTACGGGTTGATGTTTATTGTGGGATTGCACACCGCTGCCGCCGCGCATAAACGGTCGCAGCTCCACCCCGGGACGAACGCAAAGTCCGCCAGTTCCCTGAGGTCCCATAAGTCCCTTATGCCCGGTAAAGCACAGCACATCAATACCCATTTCGGTCATATTGATTGAAAAACTGCCTGCACTCTGTGCGGCGTCCACAATCAGATATGCACCGTATCGGTGCGCGATTTCGACGATTCTCGCCACATCCAGCGCATTTCCGGTAAGGTTTGAGGCGTGCGTACAAACTATTGCCTTTGTGTTAGGCTTCATCAAGGCTTCAAATTCATTGTAATTTACGCATCCGTTCCGATCAGCCGAAACAAAATCCAGTCCCATGCCGCGCTCTTCCAGATCGTAAAGCGGTCGCAGCACAGAATTGTGCTCCAAATCGGTGGTGATTGCGTGATCATTCGGTCCAAGCAGACCGTAAATCGCAATATTCAACGCGCCGGTCGCGTTTGCGGTAAAGGCGACATGATCTGCCCGTGGGCAGCCAAAAAGGGCTGCGAGCTTTTGGCGCGTATCATAAACCATGCCTGCCGCACCCAAAGATGCTCCGTGCGCACCGCGGGCTGCGTTCCCGGCGCTCTGCATGGCGTTTACCACGGCTTCGATCACAGCTGATGGTTTGTGCAGCGTCGTTGCCGCATTATCCAGATAAATCATTGCTTTCTTTCCTTATCTTCCTGCTAACAGTGCCGCGCCGATTGCTCCGGCGTAACGCCCGTCCGGCGAGGTTGTTACCGGATATCCAAGCTTCTTTTCCAGTGCCTGCCGCAGATACTCAAGTTCACATAGTCCTCCGGTGAGGCAGACCGTACCGCCTGTTTGCAAAAGGCGTGAAGCTTGACTTGTCACCTTTGTGACAATAGAATCCACCACAGCGAAAGCGATGTTTTCCCGCGGTTCTCCTTGTCCTATCAGGCTGATGATCTCAGACTCCGCAAACACCGTGCACATAGAGCTGATCGACACGCCGCCGCCCTGCGCCGCAAGCTCGCACAGTTCCTCTAAGTGCAACCCCAGCGTGTTTGCCATTACCTCCAAAAAGCGTCCTGTGCCGGCAGAGCACTTGTCGTTCATCAGAAAATCGCTTACCAGTCCGTTTTCCAGCAGGATGATTTTGGTATCCTGACCGCCAATGTCGATCACGGTCAGTGCCGGAGCACCGTAGAGAAAGGCTGCTCCTTTACCGTGGCAAGTTATCTCTGTTACACTGCGGTCGGCGAAGGTCACGCAGGCTCTGCCATAGCCTGTGGCTACGACTGCAGCGTCCGGCAGCCACGGTGAAAGCCGTTCCTTAAGCTTCTGCGCCGTATCCACACTGCTCCAGCCTGTCGGAAGCAATGCCCGTTCCACTATTCTCTTTTCCGCATCCAGCACCACGGCCTTTGAACAGGTGGAGCCGATGTCGATACCGATAGCAAACTGTTTCATATTTAAATACGGCGCAGCGCGCTGCCTTTCGTAATTCTATATTAAGTATAACGCTGTTTAAGTATACAAAAAATAAGCCTTTATGTCAAGTACTTTCAGTAAAACTAAAGTGCATTTGTTCTTGTCCTTGCAGGTTTAATACTATGGGACCTTAGATTATACAAAATAAAAAAGCGTTATTACCCAAGCGGATAGTAACGCTTCGTTTCAGACCTTGTGATTTGCACTGTTGAAAAGCAACAGGGCGGCGCATATGAATAAAATGCGGTACGCAAACAAAATCGGTTTTACAATGATTAGTATTACAGATGATGATGTTGATCATTGATTGTGATACCGAATTAAAAATCTATCTCTTTACCGAGTCTTCGGTACATTGTCTTTTTAACGGCTCTTAAAATGTTTTCATAGCCGGTGCAGCGGCACAGATGACCCGACAGAAGCTTTCTCAGCTCGTCATCGGTGTATAGGGTGTTTGCTTCCAGGATTTCAACCGCCGTCATAATAAATCCGGGCGTGCAGAAGCCGCACTGGATAGCCGTTTCGTCAATAAAAGCCTGCTGTATATCCGAAAGCTCTCCGTTTGGTCCAACCAAGCCTTCAAGCGTTCTTATATGCTTGCCTTCTGCCCATACCGCGAGGTAAATGCAGGAGTTGAACGCCTCGCCGTCTATAAGCAC
>JAEEHZ010000110.1 GCA_016281115.1 Clostridiaceae bacterium
ACAATCAAAATGTGATCGGAGAATACAGTGAAAAAATATGATTTGAAATTGGCACATAAATTTTGCTGCAGCCACAAACCGGAATTGGAAAAAGATAAAATTTGCGGCTGCTTTTATTGTCTCAGAATATTCAATCCGGCAAAAATAAAAGAGTGGTTGATATTCAACAATCCATGCGACAGGCGGGGGACCGCGATATGTCCTTATTGCAGTATTGATTCGGTAATTGGTGAAAGTTCGGGCTTTCCCATAACAAAAGAATTTTTGACGGAAATGAATAAAAAATGGTTTGGCAACTCTAAAAAACGATTTTTTTATGTTAAGGAAGGAGAAAAGCATGAATAAAGAACATTTTAACGAATTGATCGGAAAGTATTTGGAAAATTTCAGCAATATCAATGACGTTAACGAGGAATATTATAAATGGGTGGCTGTGAAGCATTTCAAAGACAACTGGGATATTGATGCTGAAAACTTTGCCGATATGTTTAAGGAGGCTATTTCAGAAACCTCGAACCTTATTAATAATCACATAGTACAGCCCGGAAACGGTATTATAAAACTTGCGGAAAGACCTGAATTAACCGATGTTGTCAAAAATCTTTTCAGAGATCTGTTTTACTCGGATGATTCCGGCGATATAGATAAACGTCAGGATCGCATAGAGACTTTCTCCGGCTCCGTAAATGCTTTGCTCGACGAGTATGAACCGGGAAAATGGAAATACAGACAGGATCTAAGGTGTGTTCTTGTTTATTTAAATCTCTTTGCGCCGGATAAGAATTATTTTTTCAAGGCAACGCAGGCAAAAGAATTTATGTATTGTGTGGAATACGGCGATGATTTCGGAAGCGGACTTAATTTTCGCCTAAGTAAGTATTATCGTATGTGCGATTGGCTTGTGGAACAGATTAAATCAATGCCGGAACTTATCAAAACGCACAAAGACAGAATGACAGAAGATATGTTTGAAGAGGACGATTACCATATTCTTGCTTTTGACATAATTTATTGCGGCGTTACTTACCATCTGTTTCGCGACATTGTTTACACTCCGCCAAAAATCAATGCCAAAAAGAAGGAGGAAAAAGCCATACTTGAAGAGGCAAAAATAGAACTGACACGTTTGTCGGACGAATTTGAATCGTTGGTTTCAGAGAGGGCTTCATATGACGACTTTTCCGCCGTAGGAATGAAAATAGAACAAAAACTGCTTGGAAAAGGTACTGTTTCTGCGCATCAAGGCAGATATATAACGGTAAAATTTGAAACTAACGAAAAGAAATTCCTTCTTCCTAATGCGTTTGTGTCAGGATTTCTGAAAACAGACGATGAAAGCATCGCAAAGCTGTTATCGGATATGAGCATACTTGATGATAAAATAGATACTGTCCGTGATAAAATAAATGATTTACAGAAATTGGTTAAAAAAAAGGAATAAAACGGGGTATGGCAATGCTTGGAGCAATAGTCGGAGATATCGTAGGCTCGGTTTACGAGTGGAACAATATTAAAACCAAAGACTTTCCGTTATTCAGAGACGACTGCTTCTTTACGGATGATACAGTAATGACGTGCGCAATCGCGGAAGCTGTCATGAACGGCTGTAATAAAGATGATTATATAGACGCCATGAAAAAGTTCGGGCGTATGTATCCGGATGCGGGATATGGCGGAAGATTTAATGAATGGCTCTTTTCGGAAAACCGCGAGCCGTACAACAGTTTCGGAAACGGATCGGCAATGCGAGTTTCTCCATGCGCGTGGGCGCTTGACTGCGGATTCTTTGCAAGAACGGGAATTTGGCCTTCAAACGGGTATGAGAAAGCGAAATTATCCGCTGAAGTTACTCACAATCATCCGGAGGGAATTAAAGGCGCAATGGCGACCGTCGACGCGATTTTTTTGTGCAGATTCTACTTTGGAGGTTACTGTCACGATTACGAAAAACCGATAGATGATAACCCCGAAGAGTGTAAAAAGCGTATTAAAGCACATATTGAAAAGGAATACGGGTACGATCTTTCAAAAACGCTAGATGAAATTCGACCGACATACTTTTTTAATGAAACATGTCAGGAAACCGTTCCACAGGCAATTACTGCATTTCTTGAAAGCACGGATTTTGAAGACGCTATACGGAATGCAATATCTCTCGGAGGAGACAGCGATACGCTTGCTGCGATTACCGGCAGTATAGCTGAAGCGGCTTACGGCATTCCCGAATGGATAAAGGAAAAGGCGATTTCTTATCTTGACGAGCCGTTGAAAAACGTACTGCGCAGCTGGGAGAATACTTTTAAAGTGTAAAGGAAGGTATTTCAACATGAAAAACGAAGATAAATACGACGATATAATAAATCTTCCGCATCACGTCTCAAAAAAGCATCCGAAGCTTAGCCGTGCAAGCTATGCGGCGCAGTTTTCGCCGTTTGCCGCGCTCACGGGGTATGACGGTATAGTTTCGGAGGCGGCGCGCATAACGGACGAGCGAATAGAACTAAATGAAACGGATATGGAAATAATAAACGCCAAATTGCAGATAGTTTGCGACAGAATAAAGGAAAAGCCCGAGCTTACCGTTACGTATTTTGTCGCGGATAAAAAGAAGTCCGGCGGGAAATTTCTCAAAACGACTGCTTCTGCAAGAAGAATTGACGACGTCGAAAGAGTTATTTATTTTACCGACGGCACAAAACTGCCTTTTGACGATATTATCGATATTCAAAGCGGAATTTTTGAT
>JAEEHZ010000111.1 GCA_016281115.1 Clostridiaceae bacterium
CTTCATATACCTTATAATTGTATCTATCAGAGTTTCCAGTTTCAAAGACTATTATTATGTGTTTTGTTATATCGGTGATACTATTCGTAGTTTCCGCTTGGACATATTTGTTTGATGCGAGACTATTTATATTTGATGCATAATTGCTTCAATATCTTGATCATTACTTTCTATAATTGAATCATCCAAAGACGAAGATCTGATCTGTTTCCGGTCCGAGTAAGCATTAACTTCAATATTTTGAGATAATCATCACTCCATTTATGATACATATCGAATGCTATATCGGTAAGGTATTGCGAAGAATCCTGTGTTATAGGCAGGACATTGAATGTTACGAGATGCAGGATTTCTATGGGGACGATGCGTTTTTTAAAAGAAACGGACAAAAAGTAATTACTTCCGATAGAATATTTTTAGATTTCAGAAATCAGAAAGTCAGAGATTATATGACTTCCGTGATAGACAAAATGGTAGAATCAGATATCGGCTATATAAAGTTTGATTCTAATCAGGATGCCGGCGCAGGAACGGAAATTGACAGTTCAAGCCCGGGCGACGGTCTTTATGAAGCTTCTTATGCTTATTACAATTGGGTCAAAGAGATAATGGCTCGTCATCCTTCGCTTATTATCGAAGCGAGCGCAAGCGGTGGTCATAGAATGGATTATAAAACATTATCGATACACCCGATTGTTTCTACGTCCGACCAGACGGATTATAAAAAATATCCTTATATTGCAGGCAATATTTTGTCTTGTGTTTTACCTGAACAAGCAGCAATCTGGAGTTATCCCGTAGAATCGCTCGGAACAGACGTGTTTGATGCGGATACTTATGAAACGGTCAACCAACGTATAGACGTAGAACAGGTAATTATGAATATGGTTACCTCTATGCTCGGAAGAATGCACCTTGCAAGTGCCGTACATCTGCTAAGCGAAGAAAAATGCGCGTATATAAAGGAAGGAATAAAATATTATAATTCCATTTCCTATGCAAAAAGAAATGCTTTGCCATATTTCCCGATAGGGTTTTCACATTTCGGACAAGAACAAGTGGTTGCGGGTTTTATACATAAAAAAATTATATACTTGGCTGTATGGAATCTTGGCGGAAACGGTATTGTCAATATTCCGATAAAAGAATATACTGTAAAATCCGCAAAAATATCATACCCGACATTTTGTTCGGAAGAAATTGACGTTGAAGAACATCGCGTAGTTTTAAAGCTTAAAAATGGCAAATATCAAGCAAGATTTTTAGAGATTGAAGTCAATTCATAAATAAAAATTATTCTGAATTCCCCGAATTTACTGTAAATAAATTGAAAAATCATATATCTTTCTGAACATTTGTTTTATTACTTAATTGTTGTAGATACGTTCGTTATACGGTTATATCGTTAATTTTTCCAAGTTCAATATTTTTCAAAAAAACTAAAAACACAGATATTTACAGGCGATTTTACGGCGGTTCTTTTTAGGCACCCGTCCGCGCACCAAAAAACAGCCGAAAGGCTGTTTTTTATGTCAAATTCGCAAGAATTTGACTATCATACGACCGTCAGGGAGTTATCATACGAGCGTATGCGAGTTCTTTATTTTATCTCTTACGCGAATTTGAATGATAATTCGCTTTCGCTCATATGATATTGCCCCTTTGGGGCAAACGATAACTCGCTTTCGCTCGAATTTGGCTCGGCAAAATCTTATTAAAATTTTTACTCCTTTTCTTCGTAATTTATTATCACGTCGCGCAAAGATTTTCTGTTTTTTGTCCGTATATTATCTTCTTTCGCGTAGCCCAACGCCACCACTATATCGCATTTACCGCTTAAAGAGAAGGTTTCGTTCAGTTTGTCGCCGTTTACCCAGCCTATGATACAACTGTCTATCCCCCTGTCTTTCGCCGCAAGCGTCACGTACGCCATAAACTCCCCCACGTCGTACTCTATAAAGTGCGAAGAGGGAAATCTCTTCTCCGTGCCCTTGTTCAACGTTACGTTTTCGCCCTTATAAACCGCGATAAACGCTTGCGCGTCGTCCAAAAACGCGTTTTTTGCGTCGTCTTGCAGACAGTTTCTCATTTTCGCGTTTTCCGTCGGCGTACAGGTAATATACACGCGCCACGGCTGGGAATTGCACGCGGAAGGCGCAAATCTCGCCGCGTCCACGATTTCATAGATCAATTCCCTTTCTATCGGCTTAACGGAAAAACTCCTGCAAGCCTGCCTTTCTTTTATCAACTTTTCAAATAATTCAGCCATATTACACTCCCCCGTAACGCTATAAAAAACTTTCCCGCGTTACTCCATTTTAATATATAATATTCGCATGCGCATAAATTGTATCGCAAGCCGATAAGCAATCTGCGGCTACTTTTTATTATCTCTCTTTCTCTTGACAAGCTGCGCGCATACATGTTATCCTATAAAAAAGTGGCAGGAGAAAGACGATGAGAACGGTAGTGCAAGATAACGTTATAGGGCACATAATATACGAAGAGAATTTCTGGACGGGGAAAAAGAACTTAACAGTCAACGGTAAACCCCTTAAAAAGACTTCCAGAACGACTTTTTGTTTTGAAGACGGTACGACCGCAACGTTAAAAGGCGGCTTTTTTTCAGGCGCAAAAGTTACCGTCAAGAACGTGACCGTCAATCTCATATCTCCGCCAAAATGGTATGAGATTGCCATAGCTATTTTTATGCTGGCTTTTGTTATTGCTTGGGGAAACTCTCCAAGTTTGTGTGAGATATTCCCTATTGTCGGCGGAGCAATCGGTGGCGGGATAAGCGGAATTTTCGCTATGTTGTCTGTTCTGGTTATGAAACGAGCGAAGAACCCGCTTATCAAGGTTTTAATCGGAATAGTGTTTTTCGCTGTATTGGTGTTGGTACTGTATTTGATAGCCATGTTTATTATCGACATTATAACCTAATTCATTCAAAATACGCAAACAAAACTCGCCCCCGAACAATTCGGGGGCGAGTTTACTTTGATTTTATTTATCCTTATTTCTTTTTGAATAAACCTTTTATTTTGTTGACGGTGTCGTTGACGGTTTTCGCAACTTTGTCGCCCACGTTTCTCGGGTTTTTGATATTCGCCTGCGCCGCGGCGAGCCTTGCTATCGGGACTCTGAAAGGCGAGCAGGAAACGTAATCTAAACCGATTTCGTGGCAGAACTCTATCGACGAAGGATCGCCGCCGTGTTCGCCGCAGATACCGCAGTGGATATCTCTTCTCGTTTCGTGTCCTAATTTCACCGCCATCTTCATAAGTTTGCCGACGCCCACGGTGTCCAGCCTTGCGAACGGATCGGATTCGTAGATCTTCGCCTTATAATAAGACGGCAGGAACTTGCCCGCGTCGTCGCGGGAGAACCCGAAGGTCATCTGCGTTAAGTCGTTGGTGCCGAA
>JAEEHZ010000112.1 GCA_016281115.1 Clostridiaceae bacterium
CCTAAGATGCTCACAACCACTATTAACCCCGAAAAGATCGGCGATGTTATCGGTAAGAGCGGCAAGATCATTCAGAAAATACAGGCTGACTGCGATTGTAAGATCGACATTGAGGATGACGGTCATGTATTTATCAGCGGTCTTGATGTAGACAAGTGCCGCCATGCTTTGAATATTGTAGAGACAATAGCAAACGACCTTGTTCCCGGTGACGTATACTACGGCAAGGTTACGAGAATCATGGACTTCGGCGCGTTTGTTGAGATCGTGCCCGGCAAAGAAGGTATGTGCCATATTTCTCAGCTCGACATTAAGCGCGTTGAGAATGTTACAGACATTGTAAGCGAGGGCGACGAGATCATGGTTGCTGTGCTTGGTACAGACGAAAAAGGCAGACTCAATCTGTCAAGGCGCGAGGCGCTTATTAAAATCAACGGCGCTGTTCCCGAGAACGATATACCCGAAAGATCACACCGTCCGGCAGGTCGCAACGGCGGCGGAAACCACCGCAGAAGCGGAAAGAGATAATACGTTCAGAGTGGAAAGCGGAGAGTGGAGTTGGCTCCGCTAAACTCGAAACTTTTTCACCTGAGTATAACCCTATAAAACAAAAATATGCTCCGCAGATACACAAAAGCTGTGTATTTGCGGAGCAATTCTTTTGTTATTTATAAACTGTCGTACAAGCGAAAAAGATCTAACTCAGCGAATGTAACTCCACTTTCCACTCTCCACTCTGAATATACGCTCATAAAACCACGTCAAGCTTTTTCAGCTCTTCTGCGTATTTTTTCGGCTCTTTAACAATTATGATCTTTGCGTCGGGATAATTATCAGATAACAGTTCTACGGCATTTTTGGCTTCTCCGCTTGCTGAATATAAAACAAATACGACCTTTTTACCGTTGAGCGGCACCTCGGACAGCACGGTGTTTATAGGGGTAGAAAGTCTTCCGTTCCATATAGGTGAGCCTATCATCACACTGTCATATTCTTTAACATTTGCGTCAAAATTCACAAGCTCATCTTTCGCGCCGATACCTGCACGAAAGCCGCCCGTAAGCATTTTAAAAAAGAATGGTTTGGGCAACTCTTTTTTCGGTTTGACTGCACGCAGTTCGGTACTGCGCTCTTTTAAATATTCGGCAACGGCGTCTCCGTTGCCCGTGTTGCTGTAATAAATGAATATGCTTTTCATACTCCCGTACCTCTCTTGATTTAAAAATGTTTCGGTTATATCTCCTAAATGTATAATAAGCGAAATATGAGCAAAAATAGCAAAAAAGACCGCAGGGGGAATTATTTATGAATAAACCTATTTCGAAACGTGCTTTTATACGTCTGATAAGCTTTTGTCTGGCGGCAATAACGCTTATGATATCGGCAGGGTTCATCGGGTATAATATCGTATCGGGATATAAGACCTCTATAGAAAGCACCTACAAAAACGCGCTCAACAGATTATCCGACCATCTCAACGATCTGACAAACACGCTTACAAAAAGTATGTACACAAAAACACCGAGTGCCAAAAACAAAATATACACAAAGCTTATTATTTCAGCAGGGCAGGCAAAGGACGCACTCAGTCTTTTGCCGGTAACGCTCAGCGATGAACAGATGATACAGAAGTATTTATCTCAAATAAGCGATGTGGCTCAGTATTTACAGAACAAATCTTTATCGCTTAATTCGGTGAGCAAAAAGGATGAGGAAATGCTTAATTCTCTGAGAGATTACAGCAAACAGCTTGCCGCTTCGATAGAGGACGCCGCGTATTTTTACACAAGCTACGGCGGAGATATAATGCTGTCACAAATTCCGGACGGCAACATGGGACAATTTAATGAAGTAGAATACACGCTTGACAGCACCTTCAGAAACATCAGCGGAGAGTTCACCAATTATCCAACTCTCATATATGACGGACCTTTTTCCGACCATATTTTGCAAAGGACAGCCGCCATGACAAAAGGACAGCGAGATTACACGGTAAACGAGGCACGTTTTGCGGCGGCGGAATTTTTAGATTGTGATGAAAACGAGCTTAAATTCATCAATGAAACTTCCAATAACACTCCGATGTACTGCTTTACAAGCAAGGACGGAACAGTTAATATAAGCGTATGCAAGAAAGGCGGATTTATAGAGTCATTTCACAAAATCGCGGAACACTCAAAAGAATCATATGATTATGATGCGGCGCTTAAAAAAGCCAAATCATATCTTAAGTCGAAAAAATACGACAATATGAAATCAAGCTACGGCTATATATCGGACGGCGTGGCAACATTCAATTTTTCGTATGTGCAAAACGGTGTAGTGTGCTATACAGATCTGATAAAAGTGGGTGTTGCTACCGACACGGGTGAAATAGTATCATTCAGCGCAACGGGATATATAATGAATCACAAAAAAAGAAAATTTGACGATAACACTGTCAGTCTCGGTCAGGCGAAAGGAAACGTAAGCGATCAGCTTACAATAAAAAGTGAAAACATCGCGCTTATCCCCACACAGGGACAAAACGAAGTGCTGTGCTATGAGTTTCTGTGCAAAGGTCAAAATGATGATGTGCTTGTATATATCAACGCCGCCACAGGCGAAGAGGAAAATATATATATTCTTCTAAAGGATGAAAACGGTACACTTACGATTTAGAGCGGTCAACGCACCCAAATGAACACCATATAAGCTATATAAGCCGCGATAAACACTATACCTTCGCCGCGAACAAGCTTTTTGCCTTTTATTGTAAAGAGCAGTGCCAATACTGCCACACCCAAAGAAACAATTATATCGTATACCGACTCTGCGCCAAAAGATATTGGATTGATCGCAGACGACATTCCAAGAATAAATATCACATTGAATATGCAAGAGCCTACAGCATTGCCCAATGCGATATCGGTCTGACCTTTTTTAGTTGCCACAAGGCTTGTAACAAGCTCAGGAAGAGATGTGCCGATGGATATTATGGTAAGACCTATTATCGTTTCGCTGATGCCGAAGCTTTTTGCTATCAAAACAGAGTTGTCTACAACAAGATTTCCGCCGAAAATAACAGCCGCAATACCCAGTATAATATATATCGCGCTTTTCAGCGGAGACATGATCTTATATTCTTCTTCATCGGCATTTTTTGAACGTATTCCCGATATTATCATAAGCGCCATATAAATAGCAAAGGCAACAAGCATTACAACACCGTCAATCCTGCTGAAAAGATGATCAAGCGATAAGAGCATTACAAGCAGGGTAGCTCCTATACAAAACGGCAGATCACGCTTTACTATGGCTGAATTGACCACAACCGGCTTAATAAGCGCACACGCACCGGCTACTATAAGTATGTTAAAAATATTGGAGCCTATTACGTTACTTACGGCTATACTTTCGCTGTTTTCAAGGCTCGCCGTTATACTTACGGCAGCCTCGGGTGCGCTTGTACCCATGGATACTATCGTAAGTCCTATTATAAGAGACGGCACTTTTAAAATCCCTGCCAAAGATGCGCTGCCCTCAACAAAAACATCCGCACCCTTAATAAGAAGCACAAACCCGACAAGCAAAAGCAAATACATTAACAAATAAATACACCTCCATGTTACTTGAGTATTATTATACTTTAAATATATGCGCTTGTCAAGAAAACGTAATAAGAAA
>JAEEHZ010000113.1 GCA_016281115.1 Clostridiaceae bacterium
CATCGGCAGACTTACAGCCGACCCAGAACTCAGGCGAACACAAAGCGGAATTTCTTCGTGCAGATTCACGGTCGCAGTAAATAGGAAATACAAGAACAAAGATACGGACCAATACGACGCAGACTTCATTTCCTGCGTAGCTTGGAAGCAAACCGCTGAATTTATTTCAAGATACTTCAGCAAGGGAAAAATGATTGCCCTTCAGGGGAATTTACGCACCGGAAGTTTTCAGGATAGAAACCACCCTGACGTAACGCACTACACAACAGACGTATTCGTTGAAAACGTTGAATTCTGTGGAGATAAGGGCGGCAATAACTCAGGAAATCAACAGCAGCCACGACAGCAAAGACCACCGCAGCAGACACCAGCACCAGCACAACAGCCTGAACAATTCAGCTATAGCAATTTAAGCGACTTTGAAGAAATACTCAGCGACGGTTCGGACCTTCCATTTTAAAGGGGGCATAATATGGAAATATGGCACGAGATACCAGAATACACAGGCTTGTACGAAGCGTCAAGTCACGGGCGAATAAGAAGTGTAGAGGGCAAAATAACGTCCTCTGCACGATTCAAAAAAAGAGTATGGAAGCAAAGAATTATAAAGCAGAAAGAAAAGAAAACCAAAAACGGAAGAGTTGATTATATGGTAACGCTCTGGAAAGACGGAAAACCACATTATCATCTTGTCGCTCGACTTATAGCTTCAACATTCCTTGGCGTTCCACTTAATAGCAAACTTACCGTGAATCACAAAGACGGAAACCCTAAAAACAACAACAAAAGCAACCTTGAATGGCTCAGCAGGATTGATAATATTAAATATGGCTTTGAACATCATCAATATGACAATACAAGAAAGCCAATAACAGCCATTAACAAAAATGACGAATTAGACACGCTATTCGCTGAGAGTTACGCCGATATGGATAGACAACTCAATCAATATCGTGGATATACTTCGAGAATGGTTAGCTTAAAGCGTGAAAAACTTTACAGCAAATCAGGGGAAATATATACGATAACACCGTTTTAAGGGGGAAGAAAAATGACAAGTACAACACTTGAAAAAATCAAGTCATACGGACACGGAGAATATAAGCAGGACGCACTGGAAGCTCTGCTTGACTACTACGGCAAAACATCTTTTATGAATATATCCGAAGAGCAGGCTCTCGTATTCCTTCAGAAGCTTGAAAGTGGAGAAATAAAGATATGATAAGCCGTGAATGTATATGTTCTCAGCAGTCAGGCTGCTTGAGCTGTCCGTTATCGGTCAAATTAACAGGAAAAGACTGCCGAAAGCTTACACACGAGGAACTACAGAACATTATGGACCTATTCAGGAAGCTTGAAAAACTTCCTGAAACGGTCATAATCGAAAGCTTAGAAGAATATTTACGGGGTGAGATCAATGTATATTAATGGCAAATGGTACGAAGAACCAGAAATAAAAGCATATGTTAGCGAACTCGAAGCAAAGGTCAAAAGCCTTGAAGATCAAGTCAACAGGCTTCGGGAAACTATCGCAAGGAATAGTGAGGAAGAATATGAGTGACACCGATATGCTATACATAGCAGGCTTACAGAAAAAGCTTGAAGAATCGCAAGCCAAAAACTCAGAAATGAAGCAAATATTAAGAGAATGTATGAGGATTCTCGCAGTAGCTGAATTTGACTTCCCTACATTCACCAAAGAAGCTGACAAAATATACGAAAAGATTGAGAAAATAATTAAATAAATAAAAGAGCAGGCTGCATATAACAGCCTGTTTTTTATTGAAAATACTTGACAAAATAGGAAAAATGAGTATAATATAAGCAACAAAACACATCGAAAAACCACACCAAAAAACAATTCGGGAGGTAATCGCATGAAAAAGGGCATAGACGTATCTGAACATCAAGGAAATATCAATTTTCCGTTAGTCAAATCATCAGGAATCGAGTTCGCAATGATAAGAGCAGGTTACGGCTGGACTACAGAGGATAAGAAGTTCGAGCAGAACGTGAACGGATTCACAAATGCAGGAATACCTGTCGGCGCATATTGGTTCATTTATGCAACCAACGTTGAAGAAGCTATCAAGAACGCTGACAAGTGTATTGAAGTCCTTTCAAAGTTCAAAGGTAAATTTACGTATCCTATCGGCTGCGATTACGAGTACGATTCCGACAGCTATTCAGAAAAACAAGGCGTAAAGCAGAACAAAGCAAGCCGTACAGCTATTATCGAAGCTTTCTGCGACAGGCTCGAAGAAGCAGGCTATTATGTTTCTGTATATCTCAACAAAGATTATATCGCTAATAAGGTCAATTATAATGAACTCACTCAGTTCGATTTATGGCTCGCTCAGTGGGGAACAGATAAACCGTACAAGGATTGCGGAATGTGGCAATATACAGACCAGCTCCGTATATCAGGATTCAACGCAATCGACGCTGATATAGCATATAAGGATTACGAGCAGATCATCACCGGAGCAGGCTTGAACCATACAACAAAGGCAGCAGAAAAACCAGCTCCGAAGCCTGTTAAATTCCAGACCTATTTTGTACGCAAAGGCGATACACTCACAGCAATTGCAAACAGATTCGGAACTACTGTACAGCAGATAGCAGCAGACAACAACATCAAGAATGTGAACTTGATCTACGTCGCACAGCCTTTGAAGATCAGATGTTAAAGTCGTGCAGCCGTTGTGGTA
>JAEEHZ010000114.1 GCA_016281115.1 Clostridiaceae bacterium
GGCTTACTTAATCTTTTTGAAGATATGAGAGAGGTATCACTTTTAATTATGTTTGTGAAGGTGCTTGCGTTCCCCATCAAAATATCAGCAACTGTCCCTTTTCGCCTGTTTAAATAAGTTTCTGTAGGCTCAATATAGTCTATGACCGCCCTCTTCTTTTTGAGCTTGTAGCGGCCGAATTTCTCAGGAAGGAAATTAAAGGCGCATAAGATGTCTGAAGCTTCTTCTAAATAGTTGCCTATACATATAACGCGCACGCGCTGCTTAGTGCTTCTAACCAAGTTCTCTAACTGATTCGCAAAAGCGTATAAAATATCAAAGCTATTTTTCTCAGTTAGCTCTCTATTCATCTCATCTAAGCAAATGTTATAATACATTTTAGGGTCGTTTAAGAAGTCTTTATCAAAAAGGCCAGATCCTTTATCGTTGTAAAATGTAGATAACGCTAATACGCGGCACATAAGCTTCTTTTCTAAAACTCGTCCATAGCGAACAAAGTTTCCGAACTCATCATATACCTTCTCGCGCTTTAATACTTCATATACGCCATCGCCTAAAACAACTAAGTCCAGGTTATACTTTCTTCTAAGATCTGGGTCTACTAGCTTCTCAGCGTTGTTTTTTAGGAGCTTCTCCTGTGTTTTATCGGTTAGCCTTAGCCAGTAAAAGGGCCTGCCGTATTTACGCCACTGTCCCACGAAAAACTCAGTTGTCGCGTATGACTTGCCGGCCTCACGACCTCCTATCATAAAGTAAAAAAGAGCCCATGAATAACCAAGAAGCGACCGAATGGAGTACCACTCAGCCGCTTTTTTTGCTTGTTTTTTTCTTAATTTTCTTACATGATTCGCCATTCTTTTGCTTTCCTCTTCCTTTAGGAACAATTTTCACAGCAACATATTTTTGCTGCTTTTCTTTTGGTGGTAGTTTAAACCATTTATCAATAAATAATTTTTCCATGTTTCCTCCTATGGAGAGCCGAAAAATGTTTGACTAATTTCCATACTTACAGCGTTTTTATAAGTCGGAGCTTTTCCTTGTTCCGCAAGCTTGTTTTTCCACTTGTTAAGCAAAGCGCTTCTTCCGGCTTCATCAAGCTCAAACAAGGAGCTTCTTTTATCTCTAATAATGTCCCACAGCTCAAGCTTGTTTTTAACGAATTCGCCTTGTCTGATTTCAGCTATGGCCTTGTTAATGTTTTTATATGAGAAGCCTAACTCTTTTAGTTCTTCCGGAGATAGCCCCTTCATATAATCAAATATAGCGTAGGCTTGCTCTTCTGAAAGTTCATAGACTTGATCTGAAATAATTTTAGCGTTAATGTCGCCAAGAGAAGCTCTCTCTCCTTTTTCAATTTCCTTTAGTCTATCGTTTTTCTCTTCCGCGTAGATTTCCTTATATTGCCTATATGTTAAGGGAATTCCATCATAAGGAGTCAATCCGTTATTTATCATCTTATCAGTTCTTTTTTGGAAGCTTCTAAGGTAGGCGTTATATCGTTTTACTGACCTTTTAGCTTGTCCTGACCATCTTCTTTTAGCCATTCAACATAATGCCTCCTTCCTCCGAAAAAACGAATAATTGCGGCTCAGCTTTCTTTTCGTAAATATCTCCCCATTTCCAGCTAGACTTTAAATCGTTAGCTACGCCTCTAACTACGGCGTGGTAGATATTTTTCTCTATGAATTCATAAGAGCCGGCTGACCTTGCCCTAAACTTGCAATTAACGAAGTCGTTGTGCCATTCTCCTAGGCCTTCGCCTTCGCCTTCTCCATGAAATACAGGGCCTTTATACCATATACCATCGGTATTATAAGTCAATACTATTCTACCTTTTTTCTCTAGCGTTTCCGCAAGTTTTTTCACTCTATCGTTATTATCTTTTATAGCATCTCTAGAGAGATGAGCCCATCTAGCGCCGCAGCCAGAAAGGGATTGCATAAAACCTATAGAAAAGTTTAAAATGTTTTTATAATCTTCTTTTTCCTCACGCTTCAAATAAAGCTCATTAAGGACTTCTCTAAATTCCGGATGAGTATTAGCTAAGCCTGCTGAATAAGAGCTGTGAAAGTCTATATGATTTACCTTTTCAAAAGTGTAATCATAATAGAGCGCTCTCTTAGCCCCTATCAGCGGCTTTTCTATTGTTTCTTTTACTTCTTTTCCGTTTTCTATTGCGTATTTTTCTAAATCAATACCTCTCTTCAATAGAAAGCGCTTAAAAGCCGTAAAAGCTTTTCTTCCGCTCATCTTTTCCGGAAGCTTTGTTCTGAACTGAATTCTCCAAGCGCAGCCTTCTAATAAGACAGTAAGCTCTACGCATATACGATTTACTTTAATGTCCCACGCTGGCCTCTTTCTATGCGGCCCTGATCTGATTCCTCCGGAAGAAGTGCGCTCCAGCTTATAAAGATTTTGCTTTTTAAGCCAAAAATAGATTTTATTAAAAGCCTTTGCTCCTTCTTCCGTTATATCAAATACGCTTACAGGTATTAAAAGATAATTGATTTTTGCTGAGCCCTTAGTATGTTTTAATTGTTTAAGCTCTTTAATCATATCTTCTCCTTAAAACGGAAGCTTGTCGTCAGCTAATTTTTTGAGCTTCTCAATTATTTCGCGAGCTCTTTTCATAGGAAGTTTTATGTCCGCTAATTGAACAGGCGAAAAATCAAACATGGCCTTAAACTGCTCATCAGTTAAGCCGCAAGTGATAGTCAAGCCCTTAATATAATTAAGTTGCGCTTCCGTTGCTAAAACTTCCTCTTTCTTTGCTTCTTTAGAAGTTTCTTTCTTTGTTTTTAATTCTTCTTTCTTCGTAGAAGAATTCTCATCTTCAATTATAGAAGTGATTTCCTGGGATTCCTCAGCGTCAGGGTCGTCGCTGTATTGAAGCCTAAGTCCCTTAAAAAGAGCATACTTTACGGCGGAAGTTATAGCTTTGCCTGTCGCTTTGTCCCCATAATCAACGCCAGATCCCCAGCCTTGAAAAGCCATTCTTTCCGCCTCCCCTTTTTCTGTATTAAACATAGCTTCCGGATTAGTGAAAACGAGCATAACTTGCGCCTCGGCAACAAATAGCAAACTCTCTATTAAATTGCCGGCGTTATCTCTCCCAGCTTTGAGCTTCTCAATATGCAAGCTCTTACTTTGGATGATAACTTCATAAGCGATATTATGCTCCTTAAAAAGCGGATTGAGCACCTCAAGGACAGCACTCTCACTAATTGCTCGGAAGTTTTTTCCGTATTTTTTTAGATCTGGCTTAAACTTGTTTTTAGCCTCTTCTGATATTGTGTTAATAATTTCAACTAGAGTCTTCATTCTTTTTCCTCCTTCATGACTTCTCTAAAGTTTTTCCATACCGTTTGAGGGTCTTCCATGGGCTTTAACATCTCAAGCCTAACCTCGTCCGGATGATGCCTGTAATATCTTTCTAGCTCCCTAAAGAGCCTCTTCCATGCCCTGCGCTGCTTTCTATTTCCGAAAGCTTCTTTAATCTTCTTCAACATCAAATAAATTAAGCTCCCCTCTTTTATTTATGCCGCGAAGCCTGTCGCTGGCGATTTTATAATATTCATCGTCAATTTCAAAGCCTATAAAGCTCCTCTTAGTATGCTTAGCAGCTAAAGCAGTTGTTCCAAATCCTACGAAAGAATCTAAGATAATGTCGCCTTCTTTACTACTATTAAGAATAAGAGTTTCTATAATGTCTATAGGCTTGATAGTCGGATGTCCGTAGTCGTTTTTATCTAGTATATTTTTTCTACCTATAAAAACAGTTTTTCCTCGTTCATAAGGTATTTTAACCGGCGCGCCCTGCTCCCAAAAATAGAGGCAATACTCTTTATCTATTAAATAATGAGTTCCGCAAAAAGGAATAGGGTCTTCTTTAGCCCAAATAATTATTTCATAATTACAATTTTTGCCCTTTACAAAGTAGTTTAAATACTGTAGAATTTGCTCTTTATTGCACCATATATAGATATTTATTTTCTTCATAACTCGGCAAAAATCGGCTAAAATTGCTGAATTGAGGCCTTTATCAAGATTTTTAGATATTAGCTCTTTATGGAAGCTCTTTTTTCTAACTTTGATTATTCCAGATCCATGAAGGCCCTCTATATCATAAGGTGGGTCAGTGATAATCAAGTCTATTGACTTATCTTTAACCTCCTTAATGAGCTCATAAGCATCGCCCTTTATGATTTTTTGCTCTATTCTTCCGTCCATACAAGGCTCTCGTTTAAATCTAAAGCCGCTATGACCTTGCTCATAAATAAGCTGCGAGGCTTAGTGTAAGCTTTATTTAGCGCAACATAAAAATTCACTCTAGAGCAACCGAGCTCTTTAACGAATTCTGAAACTGTTTTTTGGCGTGCGCTAATACAGCCTAAAACATAGTTTTTATCAATATAGTATTTCTTAATTTTTACCATATCTTTTCCTCCTTAGCAATATATTAACAAAGTATTATCACTATTGCAAGGACTAAATAAATTATTTTACAAATAATAGATAATGCGTTATTTTTATTATAGAGAACTTTGTTTCTCCAGCAGTGGAGCTAACATATATTCGTTATAATCGCTTCAGCGGAGTCAGCGCGAAGAGCGACCGCTGGACGACAGTGTATGAACAGCTGAATAGCGTATGTTAGAAAACCCTTACGCTGTAATTGTTTATAGGAGTTAGATTTTATGAAGGATGAACAAGAAAAGAATTCAACAGCTGAAACTCAAATGACCGCGGATGAGTATGCTGAGGAAATTAAAAAGCTAAAAGCTAATAGCGTTTCTAAGGAAGAATACGAGAAAGTGCTCGCTGATAAGAAAACCTTAGCGAAGGCTTTAGCTGAAGGCACGGACATTCCTGAAAGCGAAAAACAGGAAAAGAAGCCAGATATTAAAGCCTTGCGAAAAAAATTGCTTAGTGCTGGCGAAACAAGCTTATCTAATGTAGAGTATGTCCAAACTGCGTTAGAACTAAGAAAAGCCCTAATTGCTGAAGGGAAAAAAGACCCTTTCCTTCCTATGGAAATTAAGCGCAAAGCTACAAAGGAAGATTACGCAGGAGCTGAAAGAGTCGCTGACTTTTTAGAAACCTGCTTAGAAGACTCTAAAGGGGAAGATGGGAAGCCGGATGAAATAATGTTTAACGCTTTATTATCTAAAGGCCTCGCTCCTGATAGCCCTATGATAGCAAGAGCAGCACAAGAATGGGCTAAGAAACTTAAAAAATAGGGGGAAAACTTATGCCTGCTTTTACAGGACAACTTAACGCAAACGAAATCTTCGGCGCGTTATATAACATGATTATTTCGCAAGAAGTGTTCACGGACAACATCGCCGGAACATTCTCTTCTTTAGTGGATAAGTCTAGAGTCGACGGCTCTTTATATGGCGACACTAAATTATTTTACTCTCCAGATGTTTTAAAATCTCGTCCATGGCTCGGAGATAATGAAGCTACTAACTTATTAAATGTTAATAGACCAGCAGCTCCTCAAGTTCAAGGAATCGAGCTTAATGTTTTCAGACAAATTGATATTACAGTAGATTACTACTTAAGCCGCCGCGCATGGATGGACGAAGGCGCTTTCTCTTCTTTCACTTCCGTTATGTTAGGAATGGTTAGAGAAACAAAAAGAGTCTATGACGCAACAACCTTTAACGCCTATATCGGAAACGCTGTTTCAAGTGCAACAAAAGCAACTATTACCGTTTCTCCAACAACCGGAACAGACACAACTTCAGCGGACTTAGAAGGCGCAGCCAGGATCTACGCTCAAACTGTCGCTGAAGCTTTAGCTAATCTCTTTATTGATTTAAGAGATGTTTCTAGAGATTACAACGACTACGCACAATTAAAATCTTACAATTTAGAAGATTTAATCGTTGTTTGGAACGCTGCAAAGGTTAATAAAATTAACAAATTAGACCTTCCTACAATGTTCCATAAGGACGGCTTAATTGATAAATTCGAGGACGAAGTACTCCCAGCTCGTTATTTCGGTAGAGCTATCGCTGCAAGTGATAAAGGCTCAGGAAAAGTTATTGACGCATCAGATCAATACGACAATACAAAGGGCACAATTAGAGTCCTTGAAGAAACCGAAAAAACCATCGGCGGAACAACTTATCACTACTTCGCAGGCGACGAAATCAAAAACGGCGCAACCGTTAAGACCGGCGGCGACTTTGAAGAGTCCGAGGTATATATTGAAAATGATAAGATTATCTGTAAAGTTATGCACAAGAGAAGCGTTCCATTTATGAGCGCGTTTGAAGTGGGAACTTCATTCTTTAATGCTCGCAGCTTAACAGAAAATCACTATCTCACATGGGGACACAACACGCTTGAATATCTCAAGAGATACCCATTCATCACAATTTCAGAATAGTTATAACGCTCCTTCGCGTTGTAATATCTAACTTGAAGGGCCTCCGGCTTTTGCCGGCGGCTCTTCCTCTTCCGGAGGCCTTATGTCCGATACACTCTTTAACGCCTATTTTCTTAAAAAGTTTAATAATTATTTCAATAGAAAAATTATAGGATTCGCAACCGTTGCGGAATATATCACAGCAGCGGAAGATTATTTTCTTTCAGCCGCTCCTATTTCCTTTAATCCTTCTGATAATGTTTCTACTGAGCTAATTATGAACGATGTCCCTTTTGACGCGGACTATCTTCTTATTACTGATTTAGAAGATAATATTATTTCACGCTGGTATATCATGGAGAGCGTATTTACACGCAAGGGCCAGCATATTTATAAATTGAGAAGAGATGTTATATATGATAATTTAGAAAACTTAATTTCATCTCCTGTTTTTGTTCAAAAAGGATGGCTAAATGATTCAGATCCTTTTATTTTTAATTCTGAAGGACAAAGCTATAACGAAATCAAGAAAGACGAAACGCTTTTGAAAGATGAAACAGGCTCAGCTTATATTGTCGGCTATATAGCTAAAAATGCTTCAGCAACTGAAATCTCTATTCAAGTCGGAGAAGAGGAAATTCCTGAATTTATATCTTTAGAAGATATAGCTTTGGACTTAGGTATTGCAACCTCCAAACTAGCAAGCTTAATAAATTATAATAACTCTAAAAATAACGCTGCCTTTTTTACTGATAAAGTGAAAATTCGCTTTGGATGGAGTTCCGGAGATATTGTTCCTTTTGTCGTAAAAGAAACTTATTCATTTACGCCAGATTTTGCTCAATCAGCTTCAGGCTACGACGAGTCTCTCGTTGCTTCATGGCCTAAAACTTTATATAAAATGAACACGCTTTATTTAGGCGTAGATACAAGCGCTTATCAAAGCGCTATTATGTCCGCTTTAAAAGGCGGAATTATTGCGAATAAAGCTGCCGCCGTTGCTTCTATGGAAACAATTTTCAGCAGGCCTTATTTAACACAAGAACACTTAACAAAACTTCAAAAATATTTAGGAAAAACAATTAAATATAATGATAAATATTATAAATTAGCTCTTAATACTTCAGGGGCAGCGGAGGAAGTTCAAGGCCCAGCTGCTTATTCAAGCTTCGGAGGTATAGCGACAGGTATTAACGCCGGCGCTGCTACGAGCCAATTTACCGAACACGCCACCTTTCACGCTGACGGCCAGATCTCGGTTATAGAAGTAGGAACTTTAGCTTATTTAAATCTTAATGATGAAACTATAGACTCTACTATTCCAGCTATAACTACAAAAATTCCTACAACAAGACGCGCAAATCAAAACAACAATTATGATTTATTCGTTATTCCTTTTGGAACTGTAAGAACAAGCCTTTTTGATACAACGGCCGGACTAGCGCAAAGAGTCGCGAGCGCTATCGCTGCGGAACTAGACGCGGCCTGCTACGATGTTCAATTATTGCCTTATTTTCCTATGCCGGATTTAGTTCAAAACAGCGCAATAAATATGACTAACTTATCGGAAGATGAAGATTATAGTATTATTTATCAAGATTTCGCAAATTATACTTTGAATAGAGAACTATCAGGCTCACAATATGAGATTAACCCATTCTTAATTAACCACGCTGACTATAAGGAAACCTTACTAGATAATGTTATGAATAATTTAACTTTTACCTATTCAATAACTTATATTTCAGGGCAAAGCCATGTCGTTAGTAATGTAATAAACCTTACCAACACAGGCGGCAAGCTTCAGTTAGATGCTGAGTTAATAGTAGATGATGAGCAGTATTTAGGAGATATTTCCTTTACCTTAACTGTAAATATAACAAGCGGAACATTTAAAGCCTCAATTATTTTCTTTCCGCAATCCGACTCTTTTAGAGTGTTTATAAATCAAACTTTAGCTTTAAAAGATTCAGTAAAAGTAGAAAATGAGTGCAATAAATATCGCTTATGCTCTCCTAACTATCAAGGAAGCTTTGATTTTAATGTCGCAAAAAACGGCGGCACAGTAGATTATTTTATCGCTGAATGCACTTATAAACCTTATACGCCTTATATAAAAGTCGTTCCTCAATTTAATTTATTATATGGCGCAAACTATGGAGATGCTCGCGGCCTCTTATGCGGAGGGGACTTCTCTTTATCTCGTTTTACTTCAGCATGGGAAAGCTTTGAGCTTCAAAACAAGAACTATCAAAACATCTTCAATAGAGAAATTCAGCACTTAGATTTTGAACAAAGCTTAGAATATAGAAAAGCTGAAATCGCAGGCGGAATTGGCGTTTTAACAGGCGGAATTGGCGGAGCTGCAGGCGGAGCTATGGCTTCCGGACACTGGGCCGGCGCTGTCGTCGGCGGAGTCGGAGGCACTCTAGGCTCAGCTATAGGTATGACGATGGACTTAGACTTCTTAGCTAGACAACAAAGAGAAGCTAAACAATTTTCAATAGATAAATTCAATTATCAGTTAGGCAATATTAAAGCGTTGCCTTATACCTTAACAAAGGTAGGCGCTTTTAACATAAATAGCAAGATCTGGCCATTCCTTGAATTCTACACTTGCACTGATGAAGAAAAAGAAGCTTTAGAAAATAAACTCAAATATGAGTCTATGACGGTTATGAAAATAGCAAGCTTCGGCGACTTCTGGGGAAAAACGCCAGGAGAATTAAAATACTTTAAAGGCGAGCTTATTAGAAACGATGAAATCGCTGAAGATAATCATGTTTTTGAGGCTCTCTATGCGGAAATATATAAAGGAGTTTATATTTAATTATGGCCGGACTTATTCAAACAGCTATAGGGCAATTATTAACAGCCACAGGCGCAGCTGTCGCCACAGGAAAAAAAGCTTATGAAAAGAATGAAGGACAAGCTAACCAAAAAGAAGCGGAAGAAAAAGAAGCTCTTTCAGTTGCTACTGAAGCGGACTTAAGAATGTTAGGAGCTTCTCCTGAAGCCGCGAAAGCTTATAGGTTAGCTCAAGAGAGAGGTTCTACTTCTCCGGAAAGAATTATTTTTGATAAAGACGGCAAGCCTTTAGCTACTTATGCCGAGATGGCGGAGCTATTAGCTGGCGAAACTCTCAAAAACTCTTTTTCCTCACGCTTGAGAAGCAAAAAGAAAATTGAAGAGAGAAGAAAGCTCCTTGAAGGAAAGACACACGAAGAACGCGTAGAAAACGCTGTTTTAAGTGAGAAGGGAAGTAAATAACTATGCCTAAAAACAACGCTAAACTTCCAGATATTGAAACACTTATTCAAGCTGGAGTCGACCCTAAAACAGGTATGCCTGTAAAACTTATTCAAGATGGCGAAGAAGATAAAAACGAATTTAGAAGAATGCTCCGAGTTATTGACGAGCAAGACGCTATAAATCGTTATAAATGGTATAACTTGCCTATGGACTTATCTAGCCAGCAACTAGAGAGGATGATTTACTTTAAGGGCCAGCTTTGCTTTTTCTATTTTGAAGAAGTAGAAGAGTTTTATATTTTGCCTTTTGCTCTAGATGGAACAATAGACTTATACGGCCGCTTTAATAGAGTGCATCCTGTGCCTTTCGCAGCTGGAACAACTGAAGATAAAACACTTAAAAGAGAAAAATCTTTATCTGAATGGCTCGCCACTAAAAAGCTTATTGTTATTAAAGAGCCTAAAGACCTTGAAGAGCTAACACTTAAAGACTTTAAGGAAAGCTGCGTTATTCTCTATGACTATACGCCGCAAATGAACACTAACAACATAATTCCTCGTCAAATCTTAAATGATGTTTTATTAGATACTGAATCCGAGATTCTTCCATATATGCAAACAGCTTTACTCGCTGGAACAGGTATTAAAGGCCTTAGAGTAAATGACGCTAGCGCAGCCGGAGAAGCTAACAAGGCTTCAAAACAAATTCGTTATTCCGCGTTATCAAGAAAGCTCTATGTCGCTATGACTTCTACTGTGGAAATGCAAGAACTCGCGGACGGCTCGCCTCTAAAAACTGAAGAATATCTTTTAGCTTTACAAGGTATAGACAACCTTAGAAAAGCAGCTTTAGGTATTGAAAACGGCGGCCTCTTCCAAAAGAAAGCGCACAAGCTAGAGGACGAACAACAAGGAAACGAGTCAAGCGTTCAAACTGTTTTCCAGGATGGACTAACACAAAGGCAACACTTTTGTAATATAGTTAATTCTATCTGGGGGACTTCTATATGGTGTATGCCTTCCGAGGCAGTTTTAGGCAACGATGATAATTTAGACGGCGCAGCTTATGATATAGACAATTCACAAGCTCCAAGTCCAGATCCTAGCCAAGAAGGAGGGAACGATAATGCCTAGACCTTACGAGAACTTAACTTTCTCCCAAATATGGGACAACTACGACAGCTTTAAGGCTGATTATGACGCGCTTATAGGAGGCTTTCCTCAAAGCTCAGCCCTAAAAGCCGACTCAATTAAAACAACATTTTATCTTTTATATGCTAAATACGGAAATGACCCTATCGCTAGTAATGATATAGGACAATTTAAAATGCAAGTTTTTTCCGTTATGTTTGCTTACGGCCCTACATGGGAAAGAAAGCAAGAAATACAAAACTCAATAAGAGCACTTGCTGAGTCAGATCTCCTCCAAGGAGCAAAGCAAATATACAACCATGCGCTAAACCCTAATAGCTCTCCTGCTACTGGAACGCTTGAAGAACTAAGTTATATTAACGACCAAAACACAGCGAATCATAAAAAATCAAAAATGGAAGCCTATTCTATTTTATGGAGCTTGCTCCACGCTGAGGCCACAAATGAATATATAACAAAGTTTAAGAAATTCTTTTCCGCTTTCGTTGATAAAATGCACACATTATTTTATATTGATAATGACGATGACTTCGTTATTCAGGAGGATGACGACTAATGAACATTAAAGAATTTTTATTGAAGAATTGGTATTACATTATTTTAGCTATCTTAGCTATTGCTACCTTTATCGTTTCTTTAGTAAGCGCAAAGCGTAGAAATAAAAATCTTAGCTTACTTGAAAGCGCTAAATTAGCTCTTTTGGAGAACATTCCTACATGGGCCGTTATCTCCGAGGGCTTCGTTTCTGGCGCTGATAAGAAAAATAATGTTATAACTTTAGGGATTGCCTTAGTAAGAAAAATCTTAGGCCGCAATTTAACAGCTGATGAAAACGACTATTTTGTCGCCTTTATTAGTGAGGGCCTAGAGAAAATCTTAACCGCTCCACAAAAGAAGCTACAAACGGCTAAAAGTGAGCCTTTAAGCAAATATAGAGTGAAATAGGAGGCTTGAAATATGGGAATGGAACTTCCAAACGGAAAAACCGCGCGAAACATACAAGAACAAGTCGCTTTTATCACTGAAAAAGTAAAAGAGCTTTTCGCTGCTGTGGGAGATTTAGGCTTTAAGGTTATTAAAGTAGAAGAGCTCCCTGAAGAGGGCGCAGTAAGAACTATCTATCTCGTTCCTGCGTCAGATCCTGGAACTGAAAACGCTTATGATGAGTATATATGGACGGATGACGGCTGGGAAAAAATCGGCACAACTGATATAGATTTATCAAATTATGTTGATTTAACAAGCGCGCAAACAATAAGCGGAGATAAAGCTTTTTCTGGAGTGGCCTCTTTTATAGGTGGGGCTAATTTTAATGGGCCTATTAAAACATCATTTTACCCTGAAACTCCTAACTCCTATGATTTAGGCCTTTCTAATTACACATGGAGAAATATTTATCTTTCAAACGGTATTTATTTAACTGCGAATTGGTATATTCACGAAAGCACCAGCGGAATTATTTATTTAGAAAATATAGGCCAAAATACCGGCTTAAAGTTTGAAAGAGATAAATTATTTCCTGAAACTCCTAATTATACCTCTTTAGGAACTCAAGTTAAGAAATTCAAAAACTTATATTTGTCCGGAGAGCTGAGCAACGGAACGGACTCCGCAACCGTTGCCGATATTGCGGCGCTTATTACATACGCAAAAGCTCAAGGCTGGATTTCATAAAAAAGAAGCCCATCTTAAATGGTGGGCTTTTTTTATTCGCTTTCAATAGATAGAAAACCAGATAAAGAGTCCTCTATAGCTTTGCGCTGGGCCGCTAGTTTTGAAGCCTCCTCCCTGTATGAATCTAAAAGCTCAAGGACACGATTTAAATAGTAGTGTAAAGCGTGATTATATAAGATAAGATTCTCCCATCTTCTAGAGCTTCCGATGAGCTCATAAGCGCGGCGCTCTTCTTTCCACTTAAAACCGATGGCCAGATCGCGGCCCTCAAATAGTGCGGCGTTTTTTCCGTCCGGCTGAATTTCTAATCTTAATTTATTATCTATCATTTTTTTAGCTCCTATAGTTTCCAGAAAGCGCTCTATAACTTGATGCACCTCCTCGCCTCCTTGCCTGTCCTTCCTGGCTAAGTTTTGCGAGGACATGAATTTCTTTTTTCCGTCCTCTATTATTGTTTTAGGGATCTGAATTATATCATCACATTTAAATTTAATATTGCTCCAGTAAGTATGACGGCCTATTTTATAAAAATATAAATTACTAAAATTAAATAGTCCATGCTGTTTAAAAAGGCTATCGTTGCGGACATTTTCCACAATAAAAGGCCTTTTTTCCTGGCTTAGCTTATTTAATATATCTATTAGTAAGTGCTTAGTTTTTAGCGCATATTCTGAAGTGTTGCGCCTATAATTCGCCCTGCTCCACCAGTTGCAAGGCGGAGTCGCTATAATGTAATCATAGGGCGTTAAATCTATTTCCATCATATCGCCGGCCAGATCTCGCTCGCCGTTAATATCTTGATAGATAAGCTCCGCCCCTTCGTGTTTCGCTTTGTAAGCTGCTAAATAAATCCCTTTCATACGCTGACCCCTGTGAATATATAATCCTTTCTTTCGTTGTCGTAAATTGCCGCGATTTCGTTCCAGCCCCAGCGCTTGCCGATATAGTCGCGCGCTTCTTCTTCGCTATCGGTTGCAAAATATAAAAAGCCGTTTATGAAAACGCTATACCTTTTATTATATTTCATTTTCAGATCCTCCAAAACCAGGAAAGCCGCGGACTATTCAAGCCCGCAGCCTTGGAACTCATATTCATAAATATAGATGTTGTTTTCATCATATTTAATTTTAATAAAGAACTTCTGAACGGTTGCGCCTTCCGGCGTGTAGGCCTCCCATGATCTGGCGAGAACTATCGCGGAATTTTTGCGAGTTTTTGGATTGGCCTCGCGGTAGCAGGTGGCGAGTTGGCGCAATACTTGAAGAGGGCCTTCCCCCTTAAAAATGTTTATGTTTTCCACTTTTCCACCTTTTAAAAGCTTGCTAACTAATAATTTATAGAACATTCTATTTTTCCCCCTTCTCGTAAAGCTCTAAGATATAGGCGGCTTCTTGTCTTTCGCTGTAGTAGTGGCCGCTGAAGCTATAAACTGCATTCCATAAGCTGCGGCCATCTTCAAAGGTCATTTTGCCGGCTTCGTTTTCTTCATGCTTGATAATAACAGCCTTAAAACGAGGGCAACCGCTAGGCGTATTATGTAATCTTTCAATTACAACTGTATAAGCGCCTTTATTGCCTGTTAATTCGTAAGCGCTGATCTGATTCATTCTTCTAATCATTTTCTTTTTTCCTCCGCTCTTATCTGAGCATCTTTATATTAACAAAGTATTAACACTATTGTAATACATAAATTAACAAAATATTA
>JAEEHZ010000115.1 GCA_016281115.1 Clostridiaceae bacterium
ACAAGAAGTATGTTATCGGTGTTGACGTTGACCAAAGCGGTCGCGGCGTTGATTGCATCAACGGTGACAACGGGAAAAGAGCTCTCGGTTACAACCCCTTCCTTACAGCAACATTTAAGGGACTTGCAAACTCTGTTTCCGATACACTCGGTCTTATCAAAGACGGCAAGTGGGATACAGTTGGCGGCACATTCTCAACACTCGGCCTCACAGCAGGCGATTATGTAGGTATTCCCACAGACGAGCGCGCTTGGAACTTCAGAACCTTCACAGTTGAAGAGTATGAAGCTATCAAAGCAAAGCTCACAGACGGTTCTGTTGTAGTTTCCAACGATTCTTCAGATGATGTTCATCCTGAGGTTGGCGCTCACACAACTGTTGATTACATCAGCTAATCATAAGATTACTCTTGTAATATAAAACCATAACTATAAAGAGAAAAGAGATTTTTTTCTCTTTTCTCTTTATTTAGTTTTGCTCCCAAATTGGAAAAAATATGTAGTCCGATTACAACACAGTCATTATAGATGCAAAGGAAATGTTATGATATGAATAATGAATACATTATAGAAATGTTAAATATTACAAAAGAATTTCCCGGCATTAGAGCTAATGATAATGTTACATTACAGCTTAAAAAAGGCGAAATTCACGCCCTGCTCGGAGAAAACGGTGCAGGTAAATCTACACTTATGAGTATCCTGTTCGGCTTGTATCAGCCGACATCGGGTATTATAAAGAAAAACGGTGTAGAAGTTAAAATTAACAATCCTAACGACGCTAACGCACTTAACATAGGTATGGTGCACCAGCACTTTAAGCTTGTTGAGTGTTTTACCGTTCTTGAAAATATTATTTTGGGCGTAGAGCCTACAGCTGCGGGTCCTTTCTTAAGCACTAAAGACGCCCGTGCCAAGGTTATGGATCTTTCTCAAAAATACGGTTTGAGCGTTAATCCCGATGCGCTTATCTCCGATATCACGGTTGGTATGCAGCAGAGAACCGAGATTCTCAAGATGCTTTACAGAGATAATGATATCCTTATCTTTGACGAGCCTACCGCTGTTTTGACACCGCAGGAAATAGAAGAACTTATGAAGATAATGAAAAACCTTGCAAAAGAAGGCAAATCCATTCTCTTCATTACACATAAGCTCAACGAAATTATGGAAGTATCCGACAGATGTACAATACTCCGTAAAGGTAAGTATATGGGTACTGTTGACATTGCAAACACCAACAAAGAAGAGCTTTCCCGCTTGATGGTAGGCCGTGATGTTAAATTTGAAGTTGACAAGGACGAGGCTAAGCCTAAAGAGTCTGTTCTTAAGATAAAGAATATGACAGTTCCCAGCAAGGTACATAAAAATAATGCAGTTAAGAATGTTTCCTTTAATGTTCGTGCAGGCGAGATAGTATGTATAGCCGGTATCGACGGAAACGGACAAACAGAATTTGTTCATGCACTTACCGGACTTGAAAAGATGAGCGAAGGTCACATTGAGTTCAAGGGCGTAGATATATCTCACAGCAGTATAAGAGAGCGCTCTAAATCAGGTATGAGCCATATTCCTGAGGACAGACATAAACACGGCTTGGTTCTTGATTATACTCTCGAGCAAAACATGGTATTGCAGCGCTATTGGGAGCCACAATTTCAAAAGGCGGGCTTTATCAAAAACGGCGCAGTTCGTGACTATGCATTAAAGCTTATTGATCAATACGATGTAAGAAGCGGTCAGGGACCTGTTACCACTGTAAGAAGTATGTCCGGCGGTAACCAGCAAAAGGCTATTATCGCACGTGAGATAGACAAAGACCCCGACCTGCTCGTTGCAGTTCAGCCTACTAGAGGACTTGACGTAGGCGCCATAGAATACATTCATAAGCAACTTGTTGCTCAGCGCGATAAAGGAAAGGCAGTTTTGCTTGTTTCTCTTGAGCTTGAAGAGGTTATGAACGTAAGCGACAGGATTCTCGTTATGTATGAGGGCGAGCTTGTTGGACAGCTTGACCCCAAACAAATAACCGTCCAAGAGCTTGGCTTGTATATGGCAGGCGCTAAACGTGACGAAGTTCCGGCGGAGGTGTAAGATAAATGAGTAATACTACTACAATGAAAAGCGCGGCTCCGAAAAACTCAATTTCGCGCAAAAGCGGTTTAATTTCTGCCACAAACTCAATACTCTCCTCTATTGTTTGTATTATTATCGGTTTGTTGGTCGGATTTATAATTTTGGTTTGCATTAATGCTGAACACGCCGGAGAAGGCTTTATGACAATCCTTGTCGGCGGATTTAACAACATTAACGCACACGCAAGAAACATTAGTAAAGAGATCGCAGAGGCTGCGCCTCTTATAATGACAGGTTTGTCTGTTGCGTTCGCTTATAAAACAGGCTTATTCAACATAGGTGCTGCAGGACAATATTCCGTAGGCGCTTTGGGTGCTTTGTATTTTGCATTGGTGCTTCATATGCCCTGGTACATATGCATTTTGGCAGCTATGCTTTGCGGCGCTGTTTGGGGCGCAATTCCCGGTCTTTTAAAGGCTTTCTTTAACGTTAACGAAGTTATTACTTCAATTATGTTCAACTGGATTGCTCTTTACGGTGTAAATGAACTTCTCAAAAATAACGTTCTCGGCAAAATGTACGAATCAACAAAAAATAAAACATATGTTGTACGTACAACAAGCGCTGAGTCGGCTATCCCTAATATGGGACTCGACAATATTTTCTCAAAATCAACAACTATCGCCATATTTATTGCTATCATAGTAGCGATAATTATGTATATAATCATTAACAAAACAACTTTCGGATACGAGCTTAAGGCTTGCGGCCATAACAAAGACGCCGCAAAATATGCAGGTATCAACGAAAAGAGAAGCATAATCCTCTCTATGGTTATCGCAGGTGCTTTGGCAGGCTTGGGTGCGGCGTTGTTCTATCTCTCCGGTGTTGGTGAGTGGAACCCGAATGACTCTACGGCGTGTCCTGCAATAGGCTTTAACGGTATCTCAGTTGCGTTGCTTGCCGTATGTAACCCGATAGGCTGCGTATTCTCCGCATTGCTTATATCTCACATAACAGTAGGCGGCAGCTGCCTTGCCACAGCTTATTATCAGCCCGAGATTGCTGATATAATCATAGGCGTTATCATTTACCTTTGCGCTTTCGCAATGCTCTTTAAGATGCTTATAGGCAAGGTTATAAAGGCAAAATCAACTTCTGACGCTAATGCCGAGCCTCAGCCGGAACTCCATGAGCCGGACTCTGACAAAGAAGCCGAAAAGGAGGATGAAGAATAATGTTACTGCTTATTAAATATACATTACTTTACGGTATCGTTCTTATGCTTGTTGCTTTGGGCGGTATGTTCTCCGAACGAAGCGGCGTTATCAACCTTGCGCTTGAAGGTATTATGTCTGTAGGCGCACTTGCAGGCGTGCTTACGCTCTGTATTCTTCCTCAGGGTATGGCACCCGGACTTATAGTTTTGATCTCTATAGTTGTAAGCGCAGTTGCGGGACTTGTTTATTCGCTGCTTTTGGGATTTTCGGCCATCACGCTTAAAGCCGACCAAACTATCGGCGGTACTGCCCTTAACATGATGGCAACAGCTCTCGCAGTTGTTATAGTTAAGGTTTTCAACGGCTCTGCTTCCGCAAAGCTCAATTACAGCAACAACGCTTTCCTTATTGATATCCCTGTTGGCGACGACAAGCTTACCATCAATGTATTCCTGTTTATAGGACTTATAATTCTTTTGCTTGCTTTCTTGTTCCTTTACAAGACAAAGTGGGGCTTAAGACTCCGTTCTTGCGGTGAACATCCTCAGGCAGCAGACTCTGTTGGTATCAATGTTTACCGTTGGAGATACATAGGCGTTATGTTCTCAGGTCTTCTCGGTGGCATAGGCGGCTTTGCTTACGTTATTCCTTCTGTTTCAACATGGAACTTTGAGGTTGGCGTTACGGGCTTCGGTTTCCTTGCTCTTGCAGTTATGATCTTCGGTCAGTGGAAACCTATCAATATCTTCGGTGCAGCTATGTTCTTTGCTGTGTTCAAATCTTTGGCAAACATCGCAGACTCTACATTCCTTGCAGGTCTCGGACTTTCGAAGAACGTATACGATATGATGCCGTTTATCGCTTCAATGATAATCCTCGTGCTGTTCTCCAAAAACTCACGCGCTCCTAAGGCAGAGGGTATTCCTTACGATAAGGGCAAGAGATAATTTGATATTATTGATTTATTAATGGCAGGTGGCCGATATTCGGTCACCTTCCGTATTTAAACTGACTTTTCGATTAATTATTATATATGAGGTGATTAATATGAGAATGTATGATATTATTCAAAACAAGCGTGACGGCGGCGTTATGAGCGATGAGGAAATCCAGTTTTTCGTTGACGGCGTTACAAGCGGCGAAATACCCGATTATCAGATATCGGCGCTTTTGATGGCAATATACTTCCGCGGCATGAACGAGCATGAGACATCAGCTCTTACACTCGCCATGGCAAAATCGGGCGATATGATAGATTTAAGCGGCATAAACGGTGTAACTGTTGACAAACACAGCACCGGCGGCGTAGGCGACAAGACGACTCTTATAATTGCTCCCATCGTTTCTTCTTTGGGCGGCAAGCTTGCAAAGATGTCAGGCAGAGGCTTGGGACATACAGGCGGCACAGTTGATAAACTGGAGTCTTTTGAAGGCTTTAACACAGAGCTTCCCCCCAAGCAGTTTATCGATCAGGTAAACGACATAGGAATTTGCGTTGTCGGCCAGTCGGGTAACCTGGCTCCCTGCGACAAAAAGCTTTACGCTTTGCGTGATGTTACCGCTACGGTAAACAGCATACCGCTTATCGCGTCAAGTATTATGAGCAAAAAGATAGCTGCAGGCTCGGGTACGATAGTGCTTGATGTTAAAACAGGCAGCGGCGCATTTATGAAAACACTTGAAGACAGCAAGCTTCTCGCGCAAAAGATGGTTGATATAGGCTATTCTGTTGGCAGAAAGACCGCTGCTCTTATAACAAATATGGATATACCGCTCGGCAATGCCATAGGCAACAGCTTGGAGGTAATTGAGGCTATTGAAACACTCAAGGGCCACGGACCGAAAGATTTGACAGAAGTTTGCGTTGCGCTTGCTTCCAATATGACAATGCTCGTTACCGGCAAGCCTGTAGAGGAGTGCGAAAAGATGGTTCTCGGCGCAATTGCCGACGGCTCTGCACTTACAAAGCTTCGTCAGATGGTCGCAGCTCAGGGCGGAAACGCAGAAATGGTTGATAACACCGATTTGTTTAAGAAAGCGGGAACGATCGAAAACGTTTATGCCCCCCGTGACGGCTACATCAAGCATATGGACTGCGAGAAGATCGGTATATCAAGTGTTATTCTCGGCGCAGGAAGAGAGAAGAAGGGTGAACCTATCGACTTCAGCGCAGGTATAATACTCAAAGCAAAAACAGGCGATTTTGTAAAGAAAGGCGACGTTCTTGCCGAGTTCCATACTAACTTGCCAAATAAGCTTTCAGACGCAGAAGATTTGTTTATGAGCGCAATAGAGTTCTCAGATGATAAGGTAGAGGAGCCTGTGCTCGTTTACGATATCATTTCAAAACCGAGCAAATAAGAATAATAAATAGATAATAAAATAAGCGCTTCCGATAACAAAATCGGAAGCGCTGTTAGTATACTGTTAAAATAACCGTTTATTCCATAATCATATATTGGCTTCTATAAAGCTGCACAAATCTCCTACGGATTTGATCCCCTCAACATCTGTATCGGGCATATCAAGGTCAAACTCACTTTCTATGCTCATCATAAGATCAACAATATCGAGCGAATCGGCACCCAAATCGTCTTCTATAAGGGTTTCTGAGGTTATGGTGTCTTCATCAATATCAAACTGTTCGCTTAAAATCTTTCTAATCTTTTCAAAAATCATACCTGGGCTCCTTTTGATAACATTATATAATTTTAAATTTGTTGAAGTGGACAAAAAAAGAATTGTATGTTAAAATTACAGGCAACACAAATCTTATATATCCGAACCACTGCATAACATATTAATATTTGTAAGCTGCTTTGTCAATAGTATTTGATATATTTTTTACTATTTTTAGCCCTATTATTTACAAACTTATTTGCATACATATTTTTAGGTATTTGTGTATTTGGTCAAGGGGAGAAAATATTTGTTATGAAAGCAAAAAACATAGCTGTTTGCGGCTTTATGGGCTGCGGAAAAACAACGGTTGCCGAATCTTGCGCAAAAATGCTCGGCATGACATTTGCCGATACCGACGCAATAACAGAAAAAGATTGTAACATGAAAATAAATGAAATATTTAAAAATTTGGGCGAAGATTATTTTCGGCAAAAGGAATATGAGATTCTAAAAATGCTTTGCGAAAACAAAAACATGTTTGTTTCACTCGGCGGGGGAACCGTGCTTGATCCCCGATGCAGAGAACTGTTGAAACAGCACTGTATAACGGTGTTTTTGGATGTTCCTTTTGATATAATAACAGCACGCCTGAAAAACGATACTTCACGTCCGCTGATAAAGAACAAAAACACGGATGAGATCTATTCGCTTTATTTGCAAAGAAGAGAAGTATACTTATCGTGCGCTGATCTGGTGATCACAGGAAATAATACACCGTTTGCCGCGGCAGGTGAGATCGCAAAAAGGATTAAGGCTATGTAACGTGTGAAAGGACAATAAGGTAATTTGAAATGAAAAAAATCCTTGATTTTATTTATAAACATCATTATGCTGCTCTTGCGGCATTTTGTGTTATATTCGGTCTGTGCGCGGGACTTTTTTGGAATTATAACAGTATTAATTACAATTTAGCGGCAGTAGTCGCAAATGTTATCGTTATTCTTATGTGCTTCGGCACAGGGGCTTTCTTTAAGCTTAGAAATACTCTCAGTGAAAAAAGGATCATCGCGCTTATTTTCATTATAGGATTGACGCTAAGGCTCGTTTATATACTTACATTACCTGCCACCTCGCATCAGCACGATGTAGAGATTTTCGGAAGCGGTTCAGGTCACGCAGGCTATATTGAATATTTTCTCTATAACCGCTCTTTGCCCGATTTTGATCCTGTAAGCGTGTGGCAGTTTTATCATCCGCCGTTTCATCATATTATATGCGCCGTGTGGATGCGGCTTCAAATGCTTATGGGAATTTCATACGCCTACGCAATAGAGGGCATCCAATTTCTTACATTCTTTTATTCGGGCGTTTGTTGTATTGTTTGTATAAAAATATTTAGACTGGCAGGGTTTAAAAATTTACCTCTTTATCTTGCTTCCCTGTTTGTGTGCGTAAACCCTACGTTCAGGTTTTTTTCGGGCAGCATAAATAACGATTGTCTTTGTGCAATGTTTATGTTCCTTACGATTTACCATACAATTAAGTGGTATGACAACAAAAGAATAAGAACAATATTGCCTGTTGCAATATGCCTGGGGCTTGGGATGATCTCCAAGCTTTCTGCCGGCCTTGTTGCAATTGGGGTTGCGCTTGTGTTTTTATATGCGTTTGTCAAAGAGCGTGAAAAAGCCACGCTTATCGGGCAATATGCCATGTTTGGTGCGGTATGCGTGCCTTTAGGGCTTTCGTGGACAGTAAGAAACCTTATTATGTATAACACTCCGATAAACTATGTGCCTGATTTGGGGCCGAACAATTACCAATATATCGGCAATTATTCCGTATTGCGCAGATTATTCGATTTTTCACCCTATCAGTTTTCTTCCCCTTTTATAGTGTGGGGAGAACATTCGGGAGACTCTTATTATGAATTTAATCCGACTATCGGGTACTTAAAAACAGCTTGCTTTGAGGAATACTTTTCCGACATAAAAATATTGCCGTTTATGATGTTGATGGCTTTTTGCCTATGCGTTGTTGCGGCTTTAAGCGGACTTGTGCTTTTGATAATTGATATAAAAAAATCCCGCCGCAGGCTGCCCTATGTACTTGTCACCGTTTGCACGGCTGTTTATTTTATTTCTTACTATGCTTTTTGTTTGAAATACCCTCAGGTTTGCACTATGAACGCAAGATATGTACCTATGGCGGTCTTGGCAATACCTATGTTATTCGGTTATTTGATTGCCGATTTGCAGAATGAAAGTTCTAAACTGATTAAAACGGTGCGCTTGATATCTATTGGTTCGGTATGCATATGCTGTGTGATGTCTGTTATAATCTATTCAGTTGTTCTTATATAGTTACAGTATAATACGTATTATAAAGTCTGCTATTAATTAAAGGATGGTTTTTATGATTTTGAAATTAACTAAAGTAATGCTTTTTATTGCCGTGATTTTCCTTTTCGCGGGCTTAGGGTGCTATGCCTTAACATTTGCAAATATTTTTTCACAGCAAAAGCTTGAAATGCTTTCAAGCGTAATATGTATGATTGCGTGCGTTTTTGCCGCAGGGGGAATAGTGTCCGGTGTATTATCATTTGATGAAAAATGACACAATATTACATATTCACAAAAAATGTATCTAAATAAAGCTTATTTTAAAGAATTGTGCCAATTTATATTGACTTTAACAATTGTTTCGTGGTAATATATAAATGGAATATAAAGAGTAACTGTGCGCTCACAGACGAAAGGAAAGATTTATTTTGAAGATTAAATTAGCTGTTTTAGAGCATGATAAAAATTATCTTTCAAGGGTAATAACAGCCTTTAATAACCGCTTTGCCGACAAGCTTCAGGTTTATTCCTTTACAAAGGCGGACGAGGTAACCTATTCAACAATAAAAGATGTAAAAATAGACGTGCTTATCTCTTCTGACCATTTCGATATCGATTTTTCACAAATACCGAAAACGTGCGCGTTTGCCTATTTTGTTGAATCTCCGGGAATAGAACAGTATAATGACCGCCCGGCAATATGCAAGTTCCAAAAGGCTGATTTGATCTATAAAGAGATACTCAATATATTCTCAGAGGTTGCAGCCAATATTTCGGGTGTCAGCCTTTCGGGAGACGAAACATCAAAAGTTATTCTTTTTACATCGGTTGCAGGCGGTGTGGGAAGCTCCACGGTTGCCGCGGCATATGCAAAGTTTTTGGCGCTGCACGGTCAAAAGCCTCTTTATCTGAATATGGAGATACTGGGTAATTCAAATGTATTTTTCTCGGGTAACGGTCAATATACTTTCTCGGATATTATTTACGCCGTAAAAAGCAAAAAAACAAACCTTGTTATGAAGCTTGAAAGCTGCGTAAAACAGGATGACAGCGGGGTAAGTTTTTACGATCCCTGTACATTGCCTCTTGATATGACAGAGCTTAACGCCGAAGAAATATCATCAATAATCAGAACGCTTAAAACCACCAATTCTTACACGCATATTGTTATCGACTCGGATTTTTCTTTAGACAGCAGAACGTTTGCTATGCTGAAGGCGGCTTCGGATGTAGTTCTTGTTGCGGACGGTTCCGCGGTAAGTAACTCAAAATTCAAGGCGTTTTACGACGCGTTTTCCATTCTCGAAAAGCAGCAGGATCTGCGTGTTATGTCTAAGCTTCATATCGTTTATAACAAATTCAGCAACAAGACGAGCACCGAACTGCCGGTAGAAGGACTTAATGTTTTGGGCGGCATACCGAAGTTTGAACACGCATCTGTAAAGCAGGTGGTTGAGCAGGTTTCCACAATGGATGTGTTTAAGAATTTTATCTGATGTTTTGATGAAAACCATATGAATGTTTTGTGTTTTTTTGCCGATTTTCATATTAATATGCTATTATGATAGTGAGGAAAGGTATAACCATAAAAGCACAATAAGATATTACAAAATGATCTGCAGGTGACTGTTATGGATGAAAATATTCAAGAAAAATTAGTTGAAGAAATAAAGAATTATATTGCCGATAATTTGCGATTGAGCGAGTTATCGGATGAGCAGCTTGAGGACGAAATTGAAAAAATAATACATATAAAGACCGAAGGCAAATATATCTCAATAGAGCAAAAAATAAATATAAAAGAGCTTGTGTTCAGTTCGATAAGAGGCTTGGGTCTGCTTGATAGCATAATCAGAGACGAGTCTATAACCGAGGTTATGATAAACGGCTACGATCACATATTCATAGAGAAAAACGGCCGTTTGCAGAGGCTCGACGCCCAGTTTGAGAGTGAGAGGCGCTTGGAGGATATCATCCAGAGAATAGTTGGTATGTCGGGAAGAGAAGTAAACCAGTCAAACCCGATAGTTGATACCCGCTTGCAGGACGGCAGCCGTGTAAACGTTGTGTTACCGCCGATAGCGCTGTGCGGACCTACAATGACAATTCGTAGATTCTCCAAAACCCCTATGACAATGGAAAAACTGATAGAATTCGGCTCGCTTACACCGGAAATAGCAAAGCAGCTTCAGCTTCTCGTAAGAGCGAAATATAATATCTTTATAAGCGGAGGTACAGGCTCGGGTAAAACAACATTCCTTAACGCCCTTTCAAACTATATCCCGAAGGACGAGCGTATTATAACGATAGAAGATTCCGCAGAGCTTCAGATAAAGGGAATAGACAACCTTGTAAGCCTTGAAACGAGAAATGCCAACTCCGCAGGCACAGGTCAGATAACAATAAGAGACCTTATAAAATCCTCTTTGCGTATGAGACCCGAAAGAATAGTAGTAGGCGAGGTCAGAGGAGGAGAAGCGCTTGATATGCTTCAGGCCATGAACACCGGACACGATGGTTCTCTATCCACAGGTCACGCAAACTCTACCGAAGATATGCTAAGCCGTTTGGAGACAATGGTTTTGCAGGGCAGCGCGGGATTGCCGCTTGAGGCGATCAGACAGCAGATAGCTTCTGCGCTTGATATAATAATCCATCTTTCCCGTTTGAGAGACCACTCCCGTAAAACAATGGAGATCACAGAGGTAGTTGGATACGAAAACGGCAAAATACTTCTTAATCCCCTTTATGTATTTGAGGAGGACGAAAATACTAAAATAGATAAGGTTTCGGGCTCATTAAAGAGAACGAAAAGTAAGAT
>JAEEHZ010000011.1 GCA_016281115.1 Clostridiaceae bacterium
CTCAGGCGCTTACCGACACCGACAGTATGAAACAAAACGCGGAGTATCTTATTGAATTGAACAAACAACGAAAAGAGACCGATAATATTTCGGTTGCTTTGATACGCACCTTTTAGGAGGATATATGTTAGAGATAGGTTCTACAGTCGGCGGCATTTATAAAATACTGAACGTTATAGGCAAGGGCGGTATGAGCGTAGTTTACCTTGCCATGAACGAAAAGGCTAATAAACAGTGGGCTGTAAAAGAAGTTAGGAAAGACGGCATAAGTAATTTTGAAGTAGTTAAACAGGGACTTGTAGCTGAAACCAATATGCTCAAAAAGCTCAGTCATCCCAATTTGCCAGATATTATAGACGTTATCGAAAATGAAGATACGTTTATAATCGTAATGGACTACATAGAAGGAAACTCTTTGAGCAAGGCGCTTAAAGAGTACGGAGCACTGCCGCAAAGCCAGGTCATTTTGTGGGCAAAGCAGCTTTGCGACGTTTTGGGATATCTTCACTTGCAAGACCCGCCTATAATTTACAGAGATATGAAGCCTTCAAACGTTATGCTCAGCCCTGACGGCAAAAAGGTAACACTTATAGATTTCGGTACCGCCAGAGAATATAAATCTCAGAATATTGCCGATACTACCTGTCTCGGCACAATAGGCTACGCCGCACCGGAGCAGTTCGGCGGTCACGGCCAGACCGACGCCAGAACCGATATTTACTGTTTAGGAGCTACGCTTTATCACCTAGTAACAGGGCAAAACCCAAGCGAGCCGCCTTATGAGATAAAGCCTATAAGAGAGTGGAATCCCGCTCTATCAGAGGGCTTGGAAAAGATAATTATAAAGTGCACACAAAAGAACCCCGATGACAGATATCAAAGCTGCAACGAGCTTATGTATGACCTTGAGCATTACGATGAGCTTGATACGCTTACAAGGAAAAAACAATCGAAAAAACTACGTATTTTTATAGCGCTTTTGGCGGCTTCGGCAGTTTTCTTTTGCGGCGGATTTGTTTTTCAGGGACTAAAAAGAAGTCAAACAGATGAAATATACAGAGAATACTTAACTTACGCTGAGAATTCCCCCGATACCCAGTCAAAAATAGAGAACTATATGTCGGCAATTGAGCTTAAGCCGGAACAAATGCAGCCTTACAAGCTTCTTGTAGACGCTATGATGGAAGACGATCTCCTTTCTAAAGAAGAGTCAAGCATAATTAGAGGCTATAATACAAGAATAAAGGCGCTGTCTGATGAAAAAGACTATCCACAGCTGATTTACGATATATCCAAGATGTATTGGAGCTGCTATGTACCCATTCAGGGTGAAAACATTTACCAAAATATACTTAACGCTAAAGAATGGCTCGATATTCTTTCAAAATACGATAAATTTGAGAATATCAAAACAGCCACGGTTATGAAATACATAGCTGATTACACAGATTCTTCGAGAAAAAACATAAACCAGATCGACAGCTCAAAGAGCCCCGAGGATTCTTTGGAATTATATGATAACTTAAAATCGTTGCTGGAATTTGTCGAAATTGATACGTCAGACGTTTTAAGAATTAAAACTTACGATCTGTTGAGCTATATAATAGGTCAGGAGGCTACCGATTTCAAAAAGGCAGGAATAGAAAAGAGCGAGGTCGACTCTTTGTTTGACAGTATTCAAACGGGGATTGAATCAATAGATAACTCAAATCTAAGCGAAAACATTGAAAAAGCACTCACGCAGCTCGGCTCTGCCAAGCAAAGCGCAGAAAATTCTTACAAAGTAGGCAAAGGAGGATAATCGTCGAATGAAGAGTTCTTTGTATGAAATGCTGTCGATAATTTCCTTTGCACTTGCGGGAGTTTTGTTCGCGGCGGCAGCGGCGGCGTTTATAAAGTTTAAAATACCGTCTGTTGTGGGGTATTTAACCGGTGCCACGGCACGGAAAAAGATAAAAGAGATGCAAAGCGAAAAGTATAACGGACAACAAGCAGACTCAAAGGAGAAGCGAGGAAATACCGATAAGCTTTCAACCGATAAACTGAAAAACAAAAAATCTGCTTCAAATCCCGCTATAAATAGTCAAGAGGATTTATCGGGTTCGGAGAAAACGGACGTACTTACTCAAACCGACAGCACCACTGTTTTGGAAGGCTCGGAGGAAACAACTGTCCTTTCCGGCAATGTGAATACGGTGCTGTATGACAACCCCATTCAAAATACGCCCGAAGAATCGGGTACAACTCAAACGCTTTCTCAAAAAAATATGCCCCGCCAGCCGTTTGAGGTCGAGTATAAAGGCGAAATAAACGCATTTGTTGAGCAAAGCATAGTTATTTTGCACACAGATGAAAAGATAGCTTAGTTCAGGAGGATATAGCCATGAAAGGAAAAAGTTTAAATAACGCGGCTTTTAAAATATTGGCAGTGGCTGTGGCAGCGGTTTTACTTGCGGCAAGCATACCGGTGGCTGTGGGAGCTATTGCCCCCGGCAGACAAAACAGGTCTGTAAGAAGGCTTTCCGTGGCTGACTGTACGTCGCCGAATACACTTGTGTATTTTGAGCCCTATAATGATGACAACAGCTTAGAATACTATTCAAGGATAACTCCCGAGGGGGGGACCCCTTCGGAAGAACCGATGAAGGTTCTTTCTGTCGGCGATACGGATGTGTTCTATTATAAGGCGGCAAAATCAGCGCAAAACAGTACATTTGATATTGTTGCCGAGGCAAACGCGATATATGTCGTTTTGGGCGATACAGAGCTTGGAGAGAGTATACCCGAAACTGAGGATGTCCTTACCGGGATCCCGAAAATAAGATATTCAAAAAACGGTGTATCTTATTCGCAGCCTGTTGATATGAAGCTGTACGGTGAAAGCCACGGAAAAAAGGTTTATTACAGCTATACATCAAAATCCTCTGATTACACAAAATTCAACATAAATGAAGAAGGCTATACATTCATCGGAGACATCGCCGAGGGTCAAACTGTATGCGCATTCAAGAACGACGGTTCGTGCAACATTGATACTGAGAATTATTACGGCTTAATGAATTCTCAAAGCAATGCTAAGCTCTCGATTTTAGGCGATAATACGGTAAATATGCCTGCAAACGGCACATACACAAAGCTTATTGCTTTCAGCAGCGACAGATATGCCGCGTCTGACGTTACACCTGCAAAAATAAGCGGCATAAATGTTATGGATAACGAGACCTCAGAAGAGGCAAATACAATCTATTTAAACAAGAATTATTTGCTTAAATACACTGCTCAAACAGGTTATACCCGTCTTGCGTCCGTGAGCAATATAGAGGTTGAGAACAAATCTCAGGGTGTTGATCTTAACCGTGAAACAAATGTATTTTTCGCTACAACCACGGGACAAAAGAAGTTTACCCTTACATATAAAAACAGTGTAGAGGAATTTTCTACCGATATGGAGTTTTCGGTAAGCGAAGAAGCCGAATATCCGGAGATAACCTTAAAGCTTGACGGAAAAACAGGGGATAATATCGTAAAATACGTTCCCGACGGAGAAAATGTTACGCTCAATGTATCGGCGCATATGGAAGACGGCGCAAAGATCAAGTATTACGGAACTGAGATAACTAATTATTCGTTTATTTTCAGCGACGGAACAAACATCAAGGAAACGTCCTCAAGCTCTTATGATCAATCTCTTACAGGCTCACAAGCACTCAGGGGCGAAAAGCAATACACCGTAAAGATTTCATTCAGCTATGGCGGACAGACGATAACAAGCGAAGTTTTGGCGATTTGCAAGGTAGATATCAAAGTTCCTTTGATAAAAACCGATTACGACGGCGGCTATATCAGCAAAACGACCGACGCCGAAATAACTGCCGCCGACTTTGAAGATGTTTACTACAAATCCTTTGATAAGGGAAGTACGGTAAATACCGACACCGAAGGCTACACAAAGGTGACCCCGGGTACGTTTAACGCACTTATAGAAGCCGATGAGGATACAAATAAGATAATCAGCGTTTTAGGCTTCTATGACGACAAATATATTAACAAACAATTTGAGTTTTCGGTAGATTCTCAGGCGCCGCAAATAGAAAAAATCACAGCTCAATCGGCAGGGCTGGCTGCGTTTAACATTCTTGATTTCGGTATATTTGCAAACGATAAAATTCAGCTTACCGTAGATGTTTCCGATAACAGAAGCGGAATAGATAACGTCATACTCTGCAAAAAATCGGGAAATAATTATGAGCCTTTAGACTTTACCGCAAGTTTTAACGGTGAAAAAACCTCTGCTTCGTTTATCATAGACGCACCCGAATACGGCGTGTTTAATGAAACACTGGCAGTGCAGGTGACCGACAAAGCCGGCAACCAAACAACTGCAGCTTTAAACAATATAGAAAGCCAAAGCGTTGTGTATACATTGCTTGACAGCAAGGTGGTTATAGAGCGTATAGCGCCCGATATAACGGTGCAAAGCGCTCCCGTTGCCGAGGGCTCAACGGCAAACACATATGCATCCGACACAAATATTAACATATCTCTGCACGATGAACACTCGGGCATAAAAGGTTATTCTGTAAATATTAACGGTGTTACCGCAAAAAGCGAAGAAGACATATGCAAAACTTCTACCGAACTGAAGCATGACGTAAGCTTCAGCGTTTCTACCGCAGATGTGCCGAAATCTTCAGACGGCTCATACAATGTTTATGTTACCGCCGAGGATAACGCGGGAAATGTAAGTTACGACAGCAAAACCACCGTATATTTAGACGTAACAAAACCAAAGATAATAGGCTATAAAATAAACGTGCTCGGCGACAGTGTTACTGCATCTAACCTGCTTGTAAACGGCAGCGGTGCGTTTGTCTATAACAACGATATAGAGCTTACGATCACAGCAAAGGATTCTTCAAACAGCGTAGGCTTTGCCGAAATATTTGTTACCAAAAACTCATACATAACCCTGAAAGAAGAACCTACACAAACAACAGATACAGACGGCGGGATTCTTTATACAGCAACATATACAGTCAAAAAACCGTTCAGCGGTATGATAGAAGCGTCTGTATCCGACAGATCGGGAAATTATTCGGAAACGCTTGTTGCGCCTACATCTCCCGATAAAGAATGCAAACTGGAGATATGCAACAAAGGCAACAAGTACGACGTATATTGGTTGGATTCCGCAAAATACCCCAATTTTGCGATTCATCTTTCTTCTGACAGCAATGCAATGTTCACGACATTTGCCCCCGATGAAAAGCCCGTTTACAGGGGAGAGGGCAGGAACTGGTATAATTCCGATGTTAACATTACCGCAGTTGCCGAGGAATATCTTAACAAAGGCGTATACGGTATCAACGAATACGAAACGGGAGTAAGCCTTAACGGCTCCTCGGTATCGAAAACGTATATTACCGACAAGCAGGTGATAAACGGCGTTGTGGCTTCCATAACCTACAAATTCAACTCTAAACAGATTGTTTCAAAGGATACAGACGGCGAATACATCTTATCGGGATATGTTACCGACGGCGCGGAGAATAAGAGCGAGTCGTCTTATACATTCTATATAGACAGAAAAGCCCCCGATATTTCAGGCTTTAAGATGACCCCCGAAAGCTCTTCAAACGGCACAACGGCTAATTTGGTTGAGAAAACCGAATACGGATATTTCTTTAAATCAAATACAACAGTAACAATCAACGCAATAGACGGCAGCGGCAATGCCGATGCTGATTCGGGTGTTAAGACTATTTATTACGAGCTTGTGCCGACAGACGGCAAGACCACAACGGGAGAACTGACAGGCAGCAGCGGCAAAATAACAGTAAAATCGGGCTTTAAGGGTCAGATATACGCTTACGCAGTCGATAATGTTGGCAACAAGGGTACAAAGGTAAATCCTTCCGGTGTGATAGTTGAAAACGAGCAGCTTCACAAGTCAACGTCAAGCGTTAAGATTACTCTTGACAAAACCGGCAAAAAAGACATTTCGGGTAATCCGCTTTACAGCGGCGATGTTAACGTGAAATTTAATGTAACCGATACATATTCGGGTATCAAGTCAATAAGCTATTCTGTAACAGCGCCGTATGACACCTCTAAAAACGTAAACGACACAACAACCGTTTACAATGGGACAATATCAGACAGCAGCTGGAAAAAAGAAGGTTCTGAGCTTAATATTGTTACAGCTATGAGCAAGAGCATTAAGGTAAGCAGTAATTCAAATGATATAGTTGTAAATCTCACCTTAACAGATAACGCCGGAAACACAAGCTCCAAAAGCGTTAAATTCAGCATAGACAAAACCTCACCTACCGTGAGCATACAGTTTGACGGCAACAACGGCGGATATTATTCTTCCTCCAGAACCGTGACCGTGACCGTAAGAGAGCGCAATCTTAATTTGTCTGATATTAATAATTATGTTTCGCTTAACTTTGCTTCTCAAAACGGCGGCAGCGTACCCGTAACAACGTGGTCTGTTGCACGTGACAGAAACAACCCCGATAACACTGTATTTACGGGAACGGCAGTGTTTGCAAACGACGGCTCTTATACCTGTTCTTTGAGCGCTGTTGATTATGCGGGGAATAAATCATCTGCAAGCAAGTCTGTAAACTTTATAATTGATAAAACCGCACCTGTTATAACATTCTCTAAGGTTGAGAGATATAACAGTACCGCCCAAACGATAACAGTGACAGTGAACGAAGCCAACTTCAACGAAAGTGCCGCTTACGCCGCGCTTAATATTACGGCACAGGGCGGTTCTGCACCGAGCTTCAGCGGCTGGAGCAACTCAGGCAATACGCACACCGCAAGTGCTGTGTTCTCCGCAGACGGAGACTATACTATTTCAATGAGCTACACAGATCTTGCGGGAAACAGCTCAAGCGCGAATGTTCCTTTGTTTACGGTAGACGTAAATTCTCCCGTTATAAAAGTAAAGAGCTTGGAGAACAAGACATCTTATACCGATAATATTATTTCGTTCTCGGTAGATGTTACAGACGCAAATCTCGATTCGGTGGATATCAAGCTTGAGGGCGTATTAAGAGATAAAGTAGAGTTTGTATCAACAGTTCCTTACAGCGCAACAATACCGATAACAAACGGAACAAGATATACTTGGTCGAATATTAAAACAGGTGCTGACGGAATTTATACACTTACCTGCGTGGCTAAGGATATTGCAGGAAACACAACATCTGTTGTGCGTAAAAAAGACGGTGCAGACGATGACAACACAAAGCTTGTGTTCTCGGTCAACCGTGACGGCTCGGCTTATCAGATAAGCACAGAGTCAAGCTCGCTTATGGGTAACTGGGTAAGCGACTCGAGAGTCATAACCTTCTCTGAGGTGAACGCAGACCCGATCGACCTTGAAAAGGTTGTAGTTAAGCTCACAAACAAATCTACACAGGAAGAGATTATTCTTAAATACGGCACAGACTATACCGTAGAGCGTGTGGATAACGGCGGCAAATGGTACGAATACCGTTACAACATTTTGGCGACCAATTTCAGCGAGGACGGCTATTATGATATTGAGGTTATGTCTGTTGACGCAACAAACAAAACCACATCAAGCAAAGACAACGCCTACGGCACGCAGCTTATAGCATATGGACTTGATACTCATGAGCCTGTTATAGATATAAGCGGAATAAATAACGGACCTTATGACAGCATCACGCGTGACGCAGTTATAAACGTTACCGATATTTCGCTTTCAGAGGTTACAGTGTATGTTGACGGCAAACCCGTAGAAACCTGGACGGCAGAGACCGCAGGTGACAGCTACAGCGGCACAATAACACTTCATGAAAGCGCCGCAACACAAAAGGTAACCGTAGAGGCAACGGACGCCGCAGGTAATAAGTCCACAAGCGAGCAGGAAGTGTTCGTATCTTCTAACGGATTCTCGATCTTTATGTACAGATTAAGTAACTTTATATCAAATAACTGGCTGTGGCTTATCATAGGCGCGGCAGGAGCAGCGGCGATAATAGCTTTCGTTATCATTTCAAAAAAGAAAAAGAAAAACGATAAGACAAATAAAGCTGCTAAGTAATTAATATAACAAACAAAAACGGCCCTCGCCTTTATCGGCGGGGGTCGAGTTTTGTCGATTCTATGCGTTAAGCACCCGCGAATAAACAGGAGTTTTTTAACAGATGGTTTAGCACTCGTATTAAAGCATAAGAATATCCCTACACACATTTTATACAGTGTGCAGGGATAAATCGGTTAAACATATTGTTAAGGCTGTTTTTCAGTATCGGTCGTAACGATAACTGTCTCTTGTGTTTCACCCAGATCGGCAAGAAGCTTTATTTTAACTTCAAAGGTGTTTTTCTTTGATTTTGCGGAGGCTTCTCTGTAAAGGGTAACAGTCACCTCATCACCCGGATTGTATTTATCAAGCTCGGTGTAAAGCTCGCTGAAAGATGAAATTTCAACTCCGTTAAATGCGGTTATAAGGTCGTTTGCCTTTGCTTCGGTATTTTTAAACGGGCTGTCTTTGCTGAAGTCAATAATAAGTATTCCCGGCGGGCATCCGTAAGTGGCAGCCAAAGTGGCGGATACTTCTTTTCCGGTTATGCCTATTCTTACGCGGTTAGATACATAACCCTGTGTAATAAGGTCGTCGCAAATACTTTTTACCGTTGCGCTCGGTATTGCAAAGCCCATACCCTCATACTCTTCATCAACTATCTTAATTGTGTTTATACCTATGACCTGACCGTAAAGGTTCGCAAGAGGTCCGCCGCTGTTGCCGGGGTTGATTGCCGCGTCGGTCTGGATATAGTTTACATAACTGAAGGTTGAAACGCTGCGGTTTATCGCGGATATTATACCTCTTGTGATCGAATTTGAGTATTCGCTGCCGCCGGGGTTGCCTATTGCAACAACATCTTGCCCTACGGATATTTGCGTGCTGTCTGCAAATGTTGCGGCAACAAGGGGTTTGTCAGCCTTTATTTTCAAAACGGCGAGGTCTGTTTTTGTGTCAAAGCCTACAGGTTTCGCTTCGTATTGTTCATTGCCTAACGTTACAAAAACATCATATTCTGTTTTTGAATCGCCGATAACATGGCTGTTTGTAGCGATATATCCGTCGCTTGTCACAATAATTCCCGTACCTTCTGAGGCAGGTCCTTCAGTAACCGTTGTAAGTCCTTTTTTGTAGCATACAACTCCAACAACAGAAGGCGAGAGTACTTCGTAAGCGTGCTGTGCGGAATATTCGTTTGTATCTATATTCGGCTGCTGATAAATGTCTAATCCGCTGCTGTTTGGGTTTGTTATCTCTGTGTCGGGATTTGCGAATATATTGTCAGTAGAAGGGATTTCTGTATCTGTTTGTAATACATCGGTATCGCTCAATGTGTTGTTATTCGGCGTTATTGCTGAATTGGAGATTGCTTTTATCCCGAAATAAATACCTACGAGCGCCAGACATACTACAACTATCAGAAGCGTTACAATAAGAACGGTCTTGCTTGAATTCTTTGGCTTGGTTTTTGCTTTTGCTTGCTTTGTGCGCGGCGCCGTGGGGTTTTGCGGCAAGTTGGTTATATACGTATTTTGCGGATGGTTATCGGACGGTTTTTTTGGATTTTCATTCGTGGGAGCCTTAGGAAAATCTGTCGGCTTATTAACTGTTTCAGATGAATTATTACGATCTTTATATAACTCGTTGTTGAGGGGAAGCGGTGCAACGGTTCTCAGCGGTTGTACAGGTCTGTCAACGGGTCTTTGCGGAATACCCGTACGTCCCGGCATATCCGCTCTCTGTGCAGGCTGAGGGAGCATATTAGGTCTCAGCGGTTGTACAGGTCTGTCAACGGGTCTTTGAGGAATATCCGTACGTCCCGGCATATCTGCTCTCTGTGCAGGCTGAGGGGGCATATTCGGTCTCAGTTGTTGTACAGGTCTGTCAACGGGTCTTTGAGGAATACCCGTACGTCCCGGCATATCTGCTCTTTGTGCAGGCTGAGGGGGCATATTCGGTCTCAGCGGCTGCGCAGGTCTGTCAACGGGCCTTTGAGGAATACCCGTACGTCCCGGCATATCCGCTCTTTGTAAAGGCTGAGGGGGCATATTCGGTCTCAGCGGCTGCGCAGGTCTGTCAACGGGTCTTTGAGGAGTAGCCGTACGTCCCGGCATATCCGCGCTTTGGACAGGCTGATGGGGCATATTCGATCTCAGTGGTTGTGCAGGTCTGTCAACGGGCCCTTGAGGAATACCCGTACGTCCCGGCATATCCGCTCTTTGTAAAGGCTGAGGGGGCATATTCGGTCTCAGC
>JAEEHZ010000116.1 GCA_016281115.1 Clostridiaceae bacterium
CTGTCAAAACTGTACAAAGCGTCAGATGCACTGTCATTCACAGTGCAGCCTGTACGCAGAATACAGGCAGCAGCTACAGCTGCACAAAGATGCTGTAAACAAGCAAAAAGAGCTTGACAGCTTTCTATTCATAACAAAACAAGCCCTTATGAAAAAGGGCGCAACAAGACTATACTATAATAAAAAGGCAAGGTGATAAATATGTTAATGCGTTTCTTTCTTATTGATTGGTTGTTAGACTATATCAACACGCCTAAAATTGAAATGTCATTAGGCACTGAATTATTAGGTATATTAGCTATAGGTATTATAGCTTTCTTAATTTTAGGCGTAGTCACAGGAATAGCACTTATTATTCAATACTTTAAGAACAGGAGAAATGAAAAATGAGTACATGCAAAGATATTGTGTTTTATGTTGAGTGTTACTGTAACACATGCGACGAATTACACATTCACAAAACACGCTGTTATATGTGTTATTTAGCATATAACTATATTCTGAAAGGAGAATACTAAAATGAAAATTGAAGAGTTTGTTGGAATTGTTATGAGTGTTTTGACAGGTTTAAAAAATGAATGTTCAAAATATGAATGTTGTACCGAAAAATGTGATTTTTATGTACATGACATAGGTACTTGTTTATTAAAAGAATGTCCTTGTGATTATGATTTATCAAAAATTAAAAAAACAATAAATACTATTGTTGAAAAGGAGACGAATAAAAATGAATAATAATGTTGTTTTCGTAAAGTCAGTTTTAGTCCCTGATCATTACACCGTATTTGCAGACAGCACACGCAAGGGCACAATACACAAGAACGGTAAGCACTGGATACTTACAATATTTGAAAAGTATCGTAATTACACTTTCAAAGGCAGTTTAGCAGACTGTGTACAAGAAGCAAGGGAGATGTTATAATGATCGTATGGTATCGACTAACAATACCGCGCATTGAACGAAAAGACACAGTAATATTGCCGCGTCAATTTCTGCTGCGTGTGTATGGTAGACACAAAGTTGTTGTTAGTGAAAACGGCTTTACAACTGCATTTGGCTACATATCAACAAAGCCGATAGAAATGACATTACAGAAAGCGCTGTCAATTATCAAGATGTATGCACCTATACCATACATACATCATTATACACGCTATATAAGATTGGAAGTGATAACAAATGAGCGATGATGTAACATTATATAATGAATTAAGGTCGAAAAAAGACTATTTATATGATATGATAATCGGTGAATTAAACCGTATATCAGTGTCAGATGACGAACAGGAAAGACGCTTTTTGTATGGTGCATTAATAAAGAACAGTACAATATATTACGCTGTTTGTATTAAATGTGCACGCCTTTATAATAAAATTAAAGCAGGTGATAACAAATGAACCTTGACAACATACTGCGAACAATGAATGAATATCTGTCTGATATGTTCAACATGTTTGGCGGTGAAAGTATGGAATATTCAACAGCTGTTCGTCAAGTGCGCGAAAACATATCAGACGACGTGCTGTCACAAGTCGTACGAACAGGCGCGGATTATGAAAGTGACAGCCCGACAGAACCGCTTCAATTCAGCCGCGGCAAAGCTGCACAGAATATCCTGTCTAACTTTCAGACAGATTTGACACAGCTGCGAAAAGAGCAGCGCGAACAGGGTACAGCAAAAGTACAGGCACAGCGATATTATACAGAGCAGAAATTAGACGCGCCTGACGCGCCTGCAGATATTAAGCAACTGAAAGAACAGGCTGCAGCACGCTATGACTTCAATAATAATGTTAATGACTGGTATGATGATATTGTAAACAGTGCCGAATTAACAGACGCTGAAAAAGACGATATCCGCGAAGAATACAGCACACTTAATACAGATTATTCTGACCCTGACAAAAGAAACACAGTTCGCAGCAAGACACAAAAGCTGCTTGACAAAATCGAAAAGAAGCGCAAAAACAAAGATACAAACACAGAACCGTCTGCGCCTGTATTAGGCGTAGGTGCTGATTTATCAACCATTACATAATACGGAAGTGATAACATGACAAAGCCCGATATCATGTTGACTAAAGCAAACCTGCAGCAGACTGTACAAAGCCTGCTGCAGGGCGTTCAACTTTGCAGCAACAGGAAAAAGCAAACAAAAAAATCTGAAATGTATCTACGCTGTGGCGGCGGTTACGATACAGAAAGTACAACTGTCACAGATGATAGCGGCAAACCGCTATTTGCTTTTGTTTATCATATTCAGATTTGTATAAATGGTCAGTATATCTATTTTAGAGATATGCAGCTGATAGCACCATTTTTTATAGAACTGTGTCACAAAGTCAAGGAATTCAAGCAGAAAAAGAAGCAGCCAAAATTGATTATTTGGGTTGCAAATTTGGCACATGAATATGCATTTTTTAAGCGTCAATTGGCGTTTGTCGGTATAACTGACCTATTTGCAAAGAAAGCAAGACAACCCATAAAAATAACACTGCAAAACGCTGTTGAACTACGTGAATGTTTAGGTTTATTTGGTCGTAGTCTTGCAAAAGTTGCAAGCAACTACACGACGACACAAAAGCTAAAAGGTGATTTAGACTACAATAAAATACGTGTACCGAATACACCATTGACGCAGCAAGAGTACGCATATTGCAAAAATGACGTTGTTATACTTGACGAATTATCAGAAGTTGCTTTTGAAAAGTTTACTGATCAAGAATTAAAAATACCAATGACGGAAACAGGTATACTTCGACAGCATTGTAAAGCCTGTATCAAGAATATCAAAGCAGAATACAAAGCAAATTTACTGCTTATGCCTGATACTGAATATGATTATTATTTGATGCGCAAATACATGTATGCAGGCGGTTTGTCAGGTACAAGTCCTATTTATGCAGGCAAAAAGATAAACAAAGCAAAGTGCGCTGATATAACGTCAGACTATCCAGCACAAATCAATCACAACATGTATCCAGCTGGACGTTTAGTAGAATGTCCGCCTACAGAAATAAAGCTGCATAAACGTCAATTCAGAATAATATTATTTACTTGTGATATTGCAGCAAAGACAGCACATGCTGTACTGTCAGTGCATAAGATACTGAACCGCAAAAATAATACTGACTGCTCTTTTACAACTGTTGCACGCTCTTTGATCGTTAATAACGGTAAAATACAGTACGGCAAAAATGTATGCTTATTACTTAATAATACAGATATCGCCGCACTGTCAGAACTATATCACATAACAAATATTACAATGTATCGTACATGGTATTTCACAGCAAAAGCACGTGCGCCGCGCTTTTTGCTTGACTGTATGAACGCTGACTATAAACTTAAAAAGCAGCTGAAAGAAGCAGGCAAAGCAGATACTATTGAATATAAAGAGTGCAAAGCACGTGTTAACAGCTATTACGGAATGACAGCCACAAAATTATATGACTGTATGTTTGGATATGACGAAATGACAGAAGACATTGACGAAATACCCGACGACAAAGATTATAACTACAGACGCGCGCACATGTGGTTGTCGCCTTATATTGGCTATTGGTGTACGTCTTATGCAAGAGCTTTACTAATGCATTTTATAGCGCGCTTTCCTGACCTTATATTGCAATATGATACAGACAGCCTGTATTATATAACAGATGATACAGAAGTACCTGCAGCACGCATAAAGGAATTTGAAACAGCATTAAAACGTTATAACATGAAAATAGAATTGAAAAATATTGACCTGTTTAACAATGATGCTGCCTTTTCCGATTTAGGCACATGGGATATTAACGATTATGATTATATAGGCTTTAAAGGCATAGGCGCAAAACGTTACTTAAAGGAATTGCCTGACGGTACATTGCAACCTGTAGTTGCTGGTATGGTTAAGGAAAGCTTTGACGAATATGTACACGAAAATAACTTTGACGCTTTTGAAGTTTTTAACGACGATTTGACACTTGATAGAGTAATAAGCAAGAAGCTTGCAAGCGTATATTATGACGGAAAGACAAAGACAATTGAAAAAGACGGCAGATTAAAAAAAGTACCTGATTATACAGCACCTGCACGCTGCGAAAAAGTTACTGACTATTTAGGCAATACAGAGATAATCGAGATAACAACTTTTCACGCTCTTTTTGCAATTGAATTTTGCATAAAAGATATATCTGAATATATGTATCTGTGTCAGATGATACAGCAAGAAAAAGCACTGCCCGAAAAATACAGGCAGTATGAAAAATACTTTGAAGAATGGAGCGTTAATAATGCAACCAGATAAATATTATGACCCAAATCCCATTATTGACTATGCCGAAAAAATCAACTGCCCTGCAGTAGGTATTGCAGGCGGTAAAGGTAACGGCAAAACCTACGGTATTATATTAAAGTACCTTAAAAAACGCTTTGCAGATACGCAGCCTAAAGTGCTGCGCTATCTGCGTCGTTTTAAAGAAAGTATATCACCAAAAGCAATACAGAGCTTATGTAAACCGCATAAACAGTCATTGATCAATTTGTCAGGCGGTAAATATAACGACTTTCAATACTTTCAGAACCGCTTTTGGTTTATTCGCCGCGATGATAGCGGAAAAATAGTAGAGAAAGACAGACAACCCTTTATAATATGCAGTGCATTGAATTCTGTTGAAGCTTCAACAGGTGCTGATGAGGGTGAATGCTACGCAGTATTTTACGATGAAGTACTTTCACGTGAAAAGGTTTTGCCCGATGAATTCTATATGTTAATGATTTTCCATAATAACTGCGTGCGTAACAGAACAGATTTTTATTGTCCGCTTATTCTTGTGGGTAATACGGTAACACGTAATAGCATACTTATTACGAATTTCGGTGTAGACCTGTACAGCCTTAAAAAAGGTGAGATAACAGTTGTCAAGAACAGCAAGAAAGAACCCACAATTGTATTTGAATACTGTAACGATGTAGAAGTCATGAAAGAAGCAGGCGACGCATATTATAAACGCTTTGAAAATGACCGCATAAAAATGATATATAAAGGTGACTGGACAGTCGGTAATTACCCATATATACCAACACAGGAAAGAGAAAACAGCAGGCAGCTTGTAAATTTAAAGCTTATACTGAAAGACAATATTGCACTATGCTTTGAATTCTATACAAAAGGTGATAGAATGTTTGCATATGTGCGCCCATATGATGACGACGATATAAAATATATCGCTGTACTGATCAATAAAACGCAGGTATTCAAAGATTATCATATCTTTAATTATTTGCCGTCAGGCGGTATATTTAAGCACTTTGCAAAGCTTGTGTATACAAAGAATGTATATTTTGACAGCTTTCAAACAGGCGAATATTTTAGAGACTTTTTGAAAAATCTAAAAGGCTGCGAAAGTATAGCTAATGTGTACATTTGATATTATTGTACACATAAGAAAGTATTTTTGTGTATAGACAAACATTAAAAACTGTGATATAATAAAGATACCGAAAAGGAAAATTCGGGATATAAACGAACCCTGATACAGTCGGAATTACCAGTTAAAGTATCCACCGTCTGGACTTCCCTAAAGAGCGTAAATAATTAATGGGAACGTAACAACGCGGTCAAAGTTGTGTCTTATATGCAAGACGGTTGCATATCGTATATGTATGCGTGAAATACATCATGCCGCGCGTCATGCCATACGCGCACATAACAGGGTAAACAAAATTTTAAGCCTGATACCCTGACAGGCAGAAGGAAATTTATTATGAGTAAAAGAACAGCTAACACAGCAGCACCTGCTGCACAGAACACACAGACAAATGACAGCGCGGTATTCACAGTGACAGGAACACTTGACCATGTATTCACAGGCAAAAAGTACAACTATGCATATGTCAAGGTAATGAAAGCTAATGGATATTATGATATGTACCAAGTACAGTGCAGCCTTGACTATGACTTTCCAGACGACGGTCAGCCAATAACAATGACAGGTACAATGTCACAGTTCAAGAAAGAAATAACATTTGTCAGTAACAACTGACACAGCGTCAGACGACTTTGAATTCATCATTAACATTGACGATTTGCCATTTTAAAATCTCCTAAAGCAACACAGCCGCGCAAAGCGGCTGCTGTTGTATATAATGAAAGTGAGGTATAATTTATGGGATTTATAACAACAGAACAGCAGATAACAACACATTTTAAATCAGCTGAATTTCGGTGTACATGCGGCTGCAAAGCTATCAAAATAGATGCTGAATTCGTGCAGCGTCTTGAAAAGTTATACAGCAAAATTGACAGCTTATCATGCGGCTGCAGTGCTA
>JAEEHZ010000117.1 GCA_016281115.1 Clostridiaceae bacterium
CAAAGGATATTCAGCCGTTTTCGGTGAGTATATGTGCAGCCTTGCAAAGGATGACAACCGTATTTGTGCTATTACGGCAGCAATGACTTCGGGCACGGGATTAAAAGAGTTTTCACAGCTTTACAAAAACAGGTTTTTTGATGTGGGAATAGCAGAGGAGCATGCAGTAACATTTGCGGCAGGGCTTGCAAGCAAGGGTATTTTACCTGTGTTTTCCGTTTACTCTACATTTCTGCAACGCTCTTACGACCAGATACTCCACGACGCCGCAGCGCAAAATCTGCATATAATTCTGGCAATAGACCGAGCGGGAATAGTCGGCGAAGACGGAGAAACACACCAAGGCGTATTTGATACGGCATTTCTCAACAGCATACCAAACGTTACGGTATTCGCGCCGTCGTGCTTTGAAGAATTAAGGCTCCATTTGCACAAAGCCATTTATGAAACAGATAATGTTGCCTGTGTGCGTTATCCCAGAGGCTGTGAAGGGTATTTGCCCGGGGATTATCTTCCCTGTGATGACGATTATGTTGTTTACGGCAACGGCGAAAACGTTATAATAACTTACGGAAGATCGTTTTCAAACGCCTGTAAAGCCTTGGAGAAACTTGTTTCAGAGGGAAAAAGCGCAACAATAATAAAGCTTAATAAAATAAAACCAATAAATAAAGAAGCCGTAAAGCTTTGTTTGAAATATAATAAGCTTTTCTTTTACGAAGAAGGTGTAATGTGCGGCGGCGTAGGAGAGAGAATGTTTTTGGAGCTTAACACCTTAGGCTTTAAAGGGGACTTTTATCTGAAAGCCATAAAAGATGAATTTGTAAAGCACGCTTCGGTAGAAAAAACACTCCAAAATTTAGGGCTCGACAGCGAAAGTATGTATAACGATATTATAAAATACGGAGTATGAAATGTCTGAAAAAAAAGAAAAAAAGCGCCTTGACGTGCTTGTGTTTGAGCAAGGATTTGCCCAAAGCAGAGAAAAGGCGAAAAATATTATAATGGCAGGGCTTGTTTATGTTGACAACCAAAAAGCCGATAAGCCCGGCACGGAATACCCTGCAGATGTAAAGATAGAATATCGAGGAGAAAAGCAAAAGTATGTAAGCCGCGGCGGATATAAGCTTGAAAAAGCGATACAAAAATACGGCCTGAGCTTAAATGAGCTTGTATGCATGGATATAGGAGCGTCCACAGGCGGTTTTACCGACTGTATGCTCCAAAACGGCGCCGCCAAAGTATACAGTGTAGACGTAGGCTACGGTCAGCTTGCGTGGAAACTGAGATGCGACCCCAGAGTCAAAAATATGGAGCGCACAAACATACGTTATGTAACACTTGAGCAAATAGGTGAGAAAATCGACTTTTTCAGCATAGATGTTGCGTTTATATCACTTAAGCTTGTCCTAAACACCGTTAAACTGCTCGCAAAGGATAACGCGAGAGGCGTTTTTCTCATAAAACCCCAGTTTGAAGCGGGCAAAGAAAACGTGGGCAAAAAAGGGGTTGTCCGCGATAAAGCCGTGCATATACAAGTAGTGGAAGATATAACGAACTTTTGTCTTGATAGCGGATTTTCCGTTCTGGGACTTGACTATTCACCCATAAAAGGCCCCGAGGGAAATATAGAATATTTGATATATGTAAGATACGATAACAAATCAGAGATTTTATGCGATTCTACACCTAAAGATATTGTTGAACAGTCGCATTCGGCGCTTGATAAATGAGGAAATCAGATGAAATTTGCAATAATACCCAATCTTAACAAAAAAGACGCAATAGATTATTCCGCCGTATGCGCAAAGATGCTTTTTGAATGCGGAGCGGAGATAAGCTTTTTGTCGTCGTGCGAAAAATATGTGTATAGTGTTGATTACACTTACAAAGACAATATCTCATCTCTTATAAAAGAGAGCGATACTGTAATTGCTTTGGGCGGCGACGGAACCCTTATTAAAATAGCCAGAATTTGCGCTAAATACAATAAGCCTGTTTTGGGTATAAACTTCGGGAATCTGGGTTTTGTAACGGGTTTAGAGCCTTCACAGGGCGAAATGCTAAATAAACTTGTAACGGGTGAATACACAACAGACAGACGCAGTTTGCTTGCGCTTGAACTTGATATAAACGGAAAAACGGAAACATATAACGCCGTAAATGATATTGTTGTGTCACGAGGCTCTTGCTCAAGGATAATAAGGCTTAATGTTCTTTTAAACGGTAAAAAGATAAATTCTTACAGTGCAGACGGAGTGATTTTCTGCACGCCGACAGGCTCTACCGCATATTCATTGTCAGCGGGAGGCCCTGTGATAGACCCGAAGATAAATTGTATATGTATGACGCCGATATGCCCTCATTCGCTGTTTTCTAGACCTGTTATTTTCGGCAGCAACAGCATTTTGAATGTTGAATATGAGAATCAGAACGACAGTGATATATATATTACGATCGACGGTCAGGAAAACATATGTTTACAAAACGTGAATAGAATAACTGTTAAAATGTCCGATGATCATGTTGATTTGATCAAGCTTGGCAACAAGGACTTTTATGCTACGCTAAACGATAAGTTGTGGAAGAGGTAAAGACTTATGCTTTGCGAAATATACATTGAAAATATAGCCGTTATAGAAAAAGTAAGCGTGAGTTTTACAAGCGGCTTTAATGTGTTTACAGGCGAAACAGGCGCAGGAAAATCTATAATAATAGACGCTATAAACGCAGTTTTGGGACAGCGCACCTCTAAAGAGCTTATAAGAACAGGAGAGCAAAAAGCCGTAGTGAGCGCGGTTTTCGGTGAGCTTAACGACGAAAATATAAAAGCACTTGAAAACCTGGGTTTTTCCCCGGATGAAGACGGAACGGTGATCCTTTACCGCGAAATGCTTGCAAACGGAAAGAATATATGCAGGATAAACGGTATGCCCGCAAATGTAAGTATGCTCAAAGAAGCTTCAAAATCGCTTGTTACAATACACGGTCAGCATGAAAGCTATGAGCTTTTAACTCCGGAGCTTCATATGAGATATCTCGACTATTACGGAAAGCTTAATGAGCTTGTTGATAAATATGAGCTCGAATATAATAAATACAGAGAAATTAAGAATAAGCTTGACTCTCAAAACGACAACGAGAGCGAGCGACTCAAAAAAATTGATATGTTGAAATATCAAATAGACGAGATTGAAGAAGCCTGCTTGGAAGAAGGCGAAGACGAACAGCTTGCTATGCGTAAAAAGGCATTGCTCAGCAGTGAAAAGATCCGCCGATGTATGGCGAATGCCGAAGGTCTTTTAAACGGAGACGAAGACACAGACGGAGCCGTGAGCATTATCAAAGAGGCCTGCGATGAATTAAGTGACGCAGCGCAGTATTTAGAAGATATTGAAGAGCTTTCACAAAGACTTAATGATGTTTATTATGAGCTTGACGATATAGCAAATGAAATTTTGAGAAATGACGACCTCTCCGACAATGTTGAACAGGAATTGGAAGACACAGAGGAAAGATTAGAGCTTATTTACCGCCTTGAACGCAAATACGGTTCAACAATCGGTGAAGTTTTAGGGTCGCTTGAAGAAGCAAAAAAAGAGCTTGAATATTTAGAAAGTTACGAATATAATATGGAGCAATTAACTCTTGCGCTTGAGAGACAAAACGCCCTTTGCATTGAGCTTGCCAATGAAATATCGGAGAAAAGAAAGCGAAGTGCCGAAAAATTCTCGCAAAATGTAAGAAAGCAGCTTGAGTTTCTTAATATGCCGAATGTAAAGCTGTTTTTCAAATTTGAAAAAGTGCCTCTTTACAGTGGCGGATGTGACAAAGCGGAAATGCTTATTTCCGTAAACGCGGGAGAAGAGCCTCGTCCTATATCAAAAATTGCATCGGGCGGAGAATTGTCAAGAATAATGCTTGCCGTTAAAAATGTGCTCGCAGACGGCGATTTTACCGAAGCTCTCATATTTGACGAGATAGATACCGGCATCAGCGGAAATGCCGCTTATAAAGTCGGCTTAAAGCTCAAGGAAATATCAAAGAAAAAACAGGTCATTTGCATTACGCATCAAACTCAGCTTGCCTGCCTTGCCGATTCCCATTTTCTTATAAGCAAAGACGTTAAAAACGGCAGGAGCTACACAAGTGTAGAAGCATTGGACTATGACGCGCGTGTAAACGAGCTTGCAAGAATAATGAGCGGTGATGATGTATCTGAACTCACATTGCTGAACGCAAGAGAAATGCTTGACAGGCAAAATGATAATTTTGCGTAAATATCCCAAAACGGACGGTGATCTTAAATATTCGGTTATGTAAAGCCATATAAGCCAATGATGCTTGTTAAAGATTACGAAACTTATAAAAGTGTTTACTGTTCGCTTTGCCGAACACTTCATAAGCAATACGGTATATTTGCCAAAAATATATTGAGCTACGACATTACTTTTTTCTGTATAATGGCGGCAGGGCTTGACAATGCGAGACCCTGTGTGAAAAAGGGAAGATGTATGCTTAATCCGTTTAAAAAATGCTTTTATTGCACAAAGCAGGATAAATATCTTGAAATGGGAGCGGCTTTTTCTGTAATTTCATTCTATTATAAATTAAAGGATAACATTAAAGACGACGGAATTTTATCTAAGCTGGGTTCTTACATGCTGTTGCCGTTTGCAAAGCGTTACAGAAAAAAAGCTTTAAAAAAATACCCGCATTATGACATTATTCTCAGCGAGACTATTGCCTTGCAGACAGAATGTGAGGATAAAGAATTTGCATCACTTGATAAGTGCGCCCACCCCTCGGCTGTGATGCTCAAAAGGCTTATGATAACCCTTGCCGAAAATGAGCAAGATAAAACTGAATACGGTGAATTCGGATATTATTTGGGACGTTGGGTCTATCTGATAGACGCAATAGATGATATTAAAAAAGATCGAAGAAAAAACAGATTTAATCCGTTTATAAAGATGTTTGAGATAACGCAGGATAATATATCCGATGATATAAGACTGAAATGTAACGAAATTGTTAATATGACGTCTGCTATGCTTGTGTCTGCCTATAATAAGCTTGAAATCAAAACTTATAAAGAAATTTGCGATAATATTATCAATATCGGAATAGGGCAGATGCAGAAAAGTGTATTATTTATGAACAACAGAGAGGAAATATTTGATGAATGACCCTTATATAACGCTTGGTGTTACAAGCTCCGCTACTCTTGATGAAATAAAAGCGGCTTACAGAGAGCTTGCAAAGAAATACCATCCCGACAATTATGCGGATAATCCGGATATGCAGGCTTTCGCAACCGAAAAAATGAAGGAAATAAACGAGGCTTACGATGAAATATTAAGAATACGCAGAAGCGGCGGAACAGCGTATACAGACTATTCTTCAATAAGACAGATGATAAGAAACGGCAGACTTTTCGACGCCGACAGCGCTCTTAACAGCGTTGATTCCGCCTCAAGAGGCGCTGAGTGGCATTTTCTGAAAGGTACGGTCTACCTTAATAACGGCTGGGTAAACGACGCCGAAAGAGAATTTGAGTTTGCCGTAAGATTAGAGCCTTCAAACGGCGAATACACAGCGGCCTTGAACAGCATAAAAAATACCCGCAGCGGACAATTCGGCGGATATAACACATCTGCACCGAATTACGGCAGCGGCAGCGGTTGCAGCGGCTGTGACGTATGCACGGGGCTTATGTGTGCCGACTGCTGTTGTGAATGTATGGGCGGCGACCTTATCAGATGCTGCTGATAAAGGGTTTGTGATATTATGAACAGAACTGTAAAAATTGCTTTAAGCGGCATTATATGCGCCTTAACGGTTGTTATAATTATGCTGTCGGGTATAATTACCGTAGGCACATTTGCGCTTCCTGCATTGGCGGGGTTGCCTCTTATAATTGTCGTTAACGAATGCGGAATAAAATACTCTGTGGCTTCTTATTTTATATCTGCGCTGTTTGCGTTTTTGTTTGCACCTGATAAAGAAACGGCGCTTTATTACATTATGTTTTTCGGGTATTACCCCATAGTTAAATGTCTTGCTGAGAGAATTAAAAACAGAATTGCGCATTGGGCAGTAAAATTTGCTGTATTTAATGCGGCGATGGTATCTGCGTTTTTTATATCATTGTTTGTTTTATCCGTGCCTAAAGACAGTTTTACGGTATTCGGGTTTTATGTTCCTTACGTATTTTTGATAGCCGGCAATTTTGTGTTTTTTCTGTATGACTTTGCCCTGTCATCAATGATAGTTATGTATATTCGCAAATGGCGAAAAAGAATTATAAAAAAATGGTAAATTCGGTGATCACAATGAAAAGAAAAAATTACATATTATATCGTGTTTTGTCTCTGATACTTTCAACTGTTTTAGTTGTTTCGTGTTTGCCTGTATTATCGGCTTATGCGGAATACAGCGAGATGCTTTTGCTTGACTGTTATGAAAAGGAACTTGAAATAGGCGAAACATTCGTTTTACGTACTATTCTGAGCGACGGCAGTATGGCTCTTAACAGCGCAGTGTATTCTTCGGAAGACCCAAGCGTTGCAACGGTAGATTCTGCGGGTGTCGTTACAGCCGTGAGCAAAGGCAAGGCATCTGTAAATGTGACATTGAAGGGCAGCGGCATAAATGCAAGATGCGATATTACTGTTGTTGACCCTGAGGATAACATAGTAAAAACC
>JAEEHZ010000118.1 GCA_016281115.1 Clostridiaceae bacterium
TGCATAATGCAAAGCAAATAAGCGATTCAACACGTTCTTTGGGGCTATATAACGGAAAGTTCAGTGGATTTTTGAAAGTAAAGCGGCTGTCGGGCGCGCTGATTTACTCTATGCCCGAGGCTATAATCGACAAATCTATAAATATGAATTGCCGCGGATTCGGAAACGGAAAATACAGATGTTTTGTTCGCAGGCGTGTAAAGGCAAAGGATATTGCCGTTATGCTCATTTACGGTGCTTTTTTTGTGTTTGCTTTCGTTTATAAGGCGGCGCCGACAAAATATTATCCGATATTTGGAATAGAGTATATCAACGTACCTGCGCTTGCATTGAGCGCAATTATGTACTTTTTACCGCTGTTTGCGTAAAATTTTTTAAAAAGGAGGCAGGCTTGTGCTTGAGATAAAAAATTTGTGCTTTAATTATCCGGGCGAGGAAAGGCCTGCCCTGAATAATATAAATTTAAAAATTGAAGACGGCGGGTTTGTTGTAGTTTACGGAAAAAACGGCTGTTCAAAAACTACGCTTTTAAGGCATTTAAAGCCCGAAACTGCACCAAACGGCGTGAAAACGGGCGAAGTTATTCTGTACGGGAAAAATATAGATGAATATTCGGGTATCGAGTCTTCAAAAACGATAGCGTATGTACCTCAAAACACAAGCACTGCACTTGTTACACATACCGTGTATAAGGAATTGGCTTTTTCACTCGAGTGCCTTGGTATGAGCGACAAAGAGATCTATTTGAGAATAGCCGAATGCTGTGAATATTTCGGTATTGGCAGGCTTTTTGAGCGTTCGGTAAGCTCGCTTTCGGGCGGTGAGCAAAAGCTTGTGCTTATTGCAGCCGCCGTATGCTTAGACCCCCGTGTTATCATACTTGACGAGCCGCTCTCTCAGCTTGACCCGATAAGCTGTAAAAAAATAGTTAATGTTTTACACAGACTTAATACCGAAAAGGGTGTAACTGTGATAATCAGCGAGCATAGGCTTGAAGATGTCTTTTCTGTATGTACCCGGATCATTACAATGAATAACGGAGAGGTCATTTGCGACGGAGAGCCTATGTCGATAGCAAATGACATGTTTGAGAAAAACGGGATAACTGAAGGTCTGCCTTCTTACATACGGCTTTACCATATGCTGGGCAAAAAGATAACCTGCCCTAAAAGCATTGCAGAGGCAAGAGAAAGCTTGAAAAATCTTAATTTGAAAGCTCCCGAAAGGTTGACAAACCGTCAAAACAAAGATTCGGCAATAGTTTGCAAAGGCCTAAGCTTTAAATACGGCAAAAACGATAAGTATGTAATAAACGATTTGTCATTTGAATTGCATCAAGGTGAAATAACAGCTCTTTTGGGCTCTAACGGAAGCGGAAAAACAACTTTGATAAAGATATTGGCAGGCTTAATAAAACCTGCGGACGGCAGTGTTAAATATTTCGGCAAAAGCATAAATAAGATAAAGAACAACGAATTTTACGGCAAAACTGTTGCCTATCTTCCACAAAACCCGATATATGTTTTCGCTCACGAAAAAGTGAGTGAAGATCTTGATGAAATAGCCGCCTGCCACAAAATTAGCAAAGAGCAAAAAGACGGATTTATACACCAATTCGATATTTCTCATCTTATAAATAAAAACCCAAGAGACTTAAGCGCAGGTGAGCTTCAAAAATGCGCGCTTTGTGCGGTTATGCTTACAGACCCCAAGGTTTTACTGCTTGACGAACCGTGTAAGGCTCTTGATTCAAAAGAGAAAAAGAATATCAACAAAATGCTTTTAAGCCTTAAAGAACGGGGAATTTCCGTTCTTATAGTTACCCACGACTGTGAGACTGCGGCAGATGTATGCGATACCTGCGCTATGCTGTTTAACGGTGAGATTGTGGGAATGAGCGACAAATACACATTTTTCAGCAATAATAAATTTTATACTACGCCTGTAAGACGGATGACCGACGGTATAACAGACAACTGCATAAGCGACAATGACATAATAAGGGCGGGCGTTGCTTATGAAAAATAAAATGCTCTTTGTATTAATATATATTGCGGCAGGTGCTGCCGCGGCGGCGCTCGGTGTGTTTTTGTTTTTGCAAAACCATTATATGCTTTTGTCGTTGCTCGTTGCCGTTTTGTGCTGTTTGGCTTTCTTTTTAAAGTATGAGCGCGGAAACCAAAGCTCGGCGCAAATTGTGACGCTGTGTTCGGTAATAGCGCTTTCCGTGGCAGGAAGATGCGTTTTTTCGGTAATACCTTTCTTTAAGCCCGTAACGGCTATTGTTATTATAAGCGGACTTTATTTCGGCAAAGAATTTGCATTTTTGGCTGGGGCGCTGTCGGCGCTCATATCTAATTTTGTGTTTTCGCAGGGAATGTGGACGCCCTTTCAAATGGCTGCTTGGGGAATGTGCGGCTTTTGTGCGGCGCTTCTTGCAAACGCGCTCAAAAAGCACAGAGTATGGTTGTGCTTATACGGTGCGGCGGCAGGGCTTTTGTATTCGCTTATTGTGGACATAAACACCGTTTTTTGGATAGACAGATATTTTTCCCTGAAAAGATATTTAGCAGTTTGTATTACATCTTTTCCGTTTACCGTTACATATGCAGTATCAAATGTTCTGTTTATTATACTGTTGGCTGGACCGCTTGAAAAAACGTTTATGAGAATAAAAACGAAATACGGTTTGAGCGGAATATGATAAGTTTTGATCGGGTGATGTTATGGAGATAATAAAATCGCGTGAAAACAGCACTGTAAAGCTGATATCTTTGCTTAATTCTTCGGCAAGGCAGAGAAAAAAACACGGTATGTTCGTGTGCGAAGGGCTAAGACTGTGCTTTGAGCTTGTGCGCGAAAGTATAGAGTTTGATACGTTGTGTGTAAGCGAAGATTTTTATGAAAAAAACACCGGCGTTTTTGGGGATTTAAATGCGCTTTGCAGAAAAAGCGTTGTTTTAACAAACGAGCTTTTCTGTAAAATATCAGATACAAAATCTCCGCAGGGGATAATCTGTATTTGCCGCAACGACTGTGTAAAAGGCTTTGAACCGCAAAAGGATAAAAAATATGTTGCGCTTGAAAATATAAGCGATCCCTCAAATTTAGGAACGATACTCAGAACTGCCGAAGCTTTGGGCGTTGACGGTATAATAATGTCTGACGATTGCTGCGATCTGTTTTCCCCAAAGGTAGTAAGGGGAAGTATGGGAGCAATTTTCAGAATGTCGTTAATTTGTGTTGACAGCATGGCAGATTATGTATTAAAATTAAATGAATATGGGTTTACAACTTACGCAAGCGTGGTTGAATCCGAAGCACAAAGGATAACCGACATTTCTTTTGGAAACGGAAGCATTGTGATTATCGGCAACGAGGGCAACGGTATAACAAAGCAGACAGAAGAAAACTGCCTTAACACCTTTACAATACCGATGAAAGGCAGAGCCGAATCGTTAAACGCCGCCACAGCAGCGGGTATAATAATGTGGGAACTGGTGAAATAATAATGACGCAGGAAAATATATATCAAATATGGCTGCAAACAGCTCTCGGTTACGCAAACAACAAGCCGCTGGGAATATACAGAAACTATTCGTCTGCGTCTGAGTTTTACAACGCAGGCTTGCAGGAGTGGATAAGAAGCGGCATTTTTACCAAAAGCGAGCTTAACAGGCTGAGTAACACGCCGCTTGAAAAAGCAGAAAAAATTGCCGATATATGCGATAAAACAAAAATAAATATTATTACATTGTGGGATGATGAATACCCCGAGCTTTTAAAAAATATTTACGACCCTCCGTGTGTTATCTATTACAGGGGGAGCCTTTTTAAAGACGATATGTGTATGGCTGTTGTAGGCACAAGAAAAGCATCAGGCGGCGGAATAAGGCTTGCGACGGAGATAGGACAAAGGTTTGCAAAAAAGGGCATAACTACCGTAAGCGGCGGAGCATTGGGCATAGACACGGCGGCACATATCGGAGCAATGAAAGCAGACGGCAGAAGAATATGTGTGCTTGGTTACGGACTTAATTTTGACTATATAAAGCAAAATGAGCATATAAGAAATTCGTGCGCGGAAAACGGAGCTGTAATAAGCGAATATCCGCCCGAATATGCGGCAAGCGTATATACTTTTCCTAAAAGAAACAGAATAATAAGCGGATTGTCCTGCGGCACCGTGGTAGTTGAAGCAGGAAAGAGAAGCGGAGCGTTAATTACCGCCTCGCAGGCGCTTGAGCAAGGCAGAGATGTTTTTGCGGTACCAGGTGCGGTTTCAAGTCCCGTGAGCGAGGGTACAAACGAACTTTTAAAAAGCGGCGCAATACCTGTAACAAACCCCGACGACATAATTGAATATTATTTTGACACAACAGGTGAGCTTAGAAGCTTTTTGTACGAAATGACTGTCCCCAAAACGGTATCTCATAATAAAACAGACGGAAAGAATAACGGAAAACAAGAAAACAAGAATGATAACGATGATAATATAAACACCGTTAACTTGAACATAGACGAATGTGAAGTGTCAAACGACGCAAAGACGATATATAAATTAATATCGGAACAGAGAACAAATGTTGATAATTTGTGCATAAAATCAAATCTTGGAATAGTGGCTGTGCAATGCGCCTTGACCGAACTTGAAATAGGAGGCTATATTGTGTGCCTGCCCGGGAGAATGTATGAAATAAATAAGGAGCGAAATGTATGTCAAAGCTTGTAATAGTAGAGTCGCCCTCAAAGGCAAAAACAATAAAAAAATATTTGGGCAAGGACTACGACGTTGTTGCCTCTATGGGACACGTAAGAGATCTGCCCAAAAGCAGACTTAGTGTTGATATCAAGAATGATTTTGAGCCGAAATACGAAATTATGAAGGATAAACAAAAGCTTGTAAAGGAGCTTAAATCGCTTGCTTCAAAAAGCGAAGCCGTTTATCTTGCCACCGACCCCGACCGCGAGGGCGAGGCTATATCATGGCATTTGAGCTATATACTTAATTTACCCAAGGATTTTTCAAACAGAGTAGAGTTCAACGAAATAACAAAAACAGGCGTTGCAAACGGAATGAGTCACCCGCGCAGGCTGAATGACGATCTTATAGACGCACAGCAGGCAAGACGCGTGCTTGACAGACTTGTAGGTTACAAGTTAAGCCCGTTTGTTTCACAAAAAATAAGGCGCGGACTTTCCGCAGGCAGAGTGCAAAGCGTCGCGCTGAGAATGATAGTTGACCGTGAAGATGAGATAAACAAGTTTGTGCCGAAAGAATATTGGAGCATAGACGCAAAATTTACCGCGGGCACAAGCCGCAAGGCTTTCCCTGCAGCGCTTTACGGGCTTGTTGGAGAAAAAAAGCTTGAAATAAATACGGAAGCGGAAGCAAATAAAATACTCGCCGCATTGCAAAACGGAGAATACACCGTAACGGATGTTAAAAACGGCACAAGAAAAAAATCTCCCGCACCGCCGTTCATTACATCTACTCTGCAGCAAGAGGCGAACCGTAAGCTTGGTTTTAGGGCCCAAAGAACGATGAAGGTAGCGCAAGAGCTGTATGAAGGCGTTGAAATCGACGGTATGGGCGCAACGGGTCTTATAACATATATGAGAACGGACTCTTTGCGAATGTCATCGGAATCCATTGCCGCGGCAAGAGAATATATAACGGGCAAATGGGGAGAAAAATACCTTTATTCAAAAGACCGTGTGTATAAATCACGCTCCAACGCTCAGGACGGACACGAGGCTATAAGACCCTCTATGCCGTCGCTTGAGCCTGACACGATTAAGCATAATCTTACACTTGATCAGTACAAGCTTTACAAGCTGATATGGTCAAGATTCATTGCCTGCCAAATGGCAGACGCAACACACAAAACAACACAGGCGGATATAGAGTGCAACGGGTATGTATTTAAAGCAAGCGGATACAAAGTTACCTTTGAAGGCTACACAACACTGTATGTTGAGGGTAAAGACGTTGACGAAGAAAAGAATACCGAGCCGCCCGAGCTTGAAAAGGGAATGAAGCTGAAGGCAAAAGAAATAACACCGAATCAGCATTTTACACAGGCACCGCCGAGATATACTGAAGCATCACTTGTTAAAGCTTTGGAAGAAAACGGAATAGGCAGACCTTCAACTTACGCCGCTACGATATCTGTTATAACAAGCAGAGAATACGTAAAGCGCGAGGCAAAGACGCTTGTGCCGACCGAGCTTGGCACAGAGCTTACAAAGCTTATGAAGAAGTGCTTTCCTAAAATAGTAAATGTTAAGTTTACCGCAGGTATGGAGCAAAACCTTGATACCGTTGAACACGGTGAACTGAAATGGGTAGACCTTCTCAAAGAGTTTTACGGCGAATTTGACGAGACTCTTAAAAAGGCAAAAAAAGATATGGAAGGCGTAAAAATTACGCTTGATGAGGATAAGACAAACCTTATCTGCGAAAAATGCGGCAGACAAATGGTCGTAAAATACGGCAGATACGGCAAATTTATTGCCTGTCCCGGCTGGCCCGAGTGTCAGAATATTAAAAAATACCTTGTGGAGACGGGTGTTAACTGCCCGAAATGCTCGGGTATGATAGTTGAGAGAAAAACATCAAAAGGCAAAAAGGTATTTTACGGTTGCAGCAATTATCCGGAATGTGATTTTGCATCCTGGGATGAGCCGACAAAAGAAAAATGCCCCAAATGCGGCGGTATCTTGTTCAAAAAGAAGGGTAAAAAGGTTGAACTGTATTGCGCCGCAGAGGGTTGCGGATATAAAAAAGACGGAGAATAATTATGATAAGAGTGATAGGCGCGGGGCTTGCAGGCTGTGAAGCGGCGTGGCAGATAGCAAATAGGGGCATAGAGGTTGAACTTATTGATATGAAGCCTTATAAACAAACGCCCGTTCACAAAACGGATATGTTTGCGGAGCTTGTGTGCTCAAACTCTTTTAAGGCGGCAAGAACAGTAAGCGCGGCAGGTATGCTCAAGCAAGAGATGCGTATGCACGATTCTTTGATATTAAGCTGCGCGGATTTGTGCGCTGTTCCTGCGGGAGGCGCGCTTGCAGTGGACAGACAGCTTTTTGCCGCGGAGGTAACAAAACGCCTGAATGAGAATGAAAATGTAAAAATCGTTTCAAAAGAAGTTTTGGAAATTCCCGCAGACGGTATAAATATCATTGCGACAGGTCCGCTTACGAGTGAGGCACTGTCTGAAAGCATAAAGCAAAAATTCGGAAACGGTTTGAGCTTCTTTGACGCTGCCGCACCGATAGTTACTTTTGAAAGCATAGATATGAACAACGCGTTTTTTGCCTCCCGTTACGGCAAAGGCGACGGTGATGATTATATAAATTGCCCTTTATCCAAAGAAGAATATGAGCTGTTTTATAACGAGCTTATAAACGGTGAGCGTGCGCCGTTGCACGGTGTAGACGTTATGAACCCGAAGGTCTATGAGGGTTGTATGCCGATAGAGGTTATGGCAGGCAGAGGCGAAGACACGATACGCTTTGGTCCTATGAAACCGGTGGGGCTGAGAGACCCTAAAACAGGGCACCGTCCGTGGGCTGTTTTGCAATTAAGAAAAGAAAACGCGCAGGGCAGTATGTATAATCTTGTGGGATTTCAGACAAATTTAAAGTTCGGTGAGCAAAAGCGCATTTTCGGTCTTATTCCCGCACTTAAAAATGCCGATTTTGTAAGATACGGTGTAATGCACAGAAACACGTTTATAGATTCTCCGCGTATTCTTAATGCGGATTATCAGGTAAGAGAGCAAAAAGGCTTATTCTTCGCAGGACAGATAACAGGTGTGGAAGGCTATATAGAGTCGGCATCCTCGGGTTGCATTGCAGGTATAAACGCCGCAAGACTCAGCTTGGGGCTTGAGCCTTATTACGCGCCGAAAACAACTGTAATGGGCGCGCTGGCGGAATACATATCGGACAGCACGGTAGAGAATTTTCAGCCGATGGGTGCAAACATAGGAATATTGCCGTCGCTTGATGAAAATATAAGAGACAAGCAGTTAAAAGCCGAAAAGCTCTCTCAGCGTGGATTTGAAGATTTAAAAACAGCTCTGAAAGGGGTATGATGATATGAAAATTATAGTAGACGCAATGGGCGGCGACAACGCACCGCTCGAAATAATAAAGGGTGTTGCTTTGGCTGTGGAAGAATATGATCAGCAGGCAGTACTTGTCGGAAAAGAAAGCGTTATAAGAGAACTTGCAAAAGATAATAACATAAGCTTGAATAACATAGAAATTGTAAACGCCGACGATGAGCTGACGATGGAGGATTCTCCCGGAAGCATACTGAAAGAGAAAAACGACTCTTCTATGGCAATAGGGCTTAAAATGCTTGCAAACGGAGAAGGCGACGCTTTTATGTCGGCAGGCAACAGCGGCGCTGTTGTTGTAGGCGGTTCGCTGATAGTAAAAAGATTGAAACCCGTAAAAAGACCCGCTTTTGCTCCTGTTATGCCTAAAGATACAGGCGTGTTTATGCTTATAGACAGCGGCGCAAACGTGGATTGCCGCCCCGAAATGCTTTTACAGTTTGCTCATATGGGAAGCGTGTATATGAGCGAGGTTATGGGAATAGAAAATCCCCGAATAGGTCTCGCGAATATAGGCACTGAGGATCATAAGGGCGGTGAATTGCAGCACGAAGCGTTTGCTATGCTTAAAAAATCAAACCTTAATTTTATAGGTAACATTGAAGCGCGTGATATTCCGTTTGATGCCTGCGATGTTGTTGTTTGCGACGGCTTTACGGGCAATATAATCCTCAAAATGTATGAGGGCGTTGCAATGGCTATGATGAAAAAGATAAAGGGTATGTTTACGAAAAGCCTAAAAACAAAAGTTGCGGCTTCCATGTTGCTTAAGGATATAGGAGAACTGAAAAAAGCACTCGATTATAACGAATTTGGCGGAGCGCCGCTTCTCGGGTGCAGCAAGCCTGTATTTAAGGTGCACGGGAGTGCAAAGGCAAAAACAGTTAAAAATGCTTTCAGGCTTACAATGCAATACGCTGAGTGCGGAGCCGTTGAGAAAATGAAAAAGAGTATGACCGAGTAATAATACTTGTTACCGCTGTTTTGTTAAATAGTGTATACAGTGACACGGGGGATGAAACAATGAGGGATTTTGAAGAGTTTTATGAGACAATAGGATATAAATTCAAAAATGAGGATTATATCACCGAGGCGCTTACTCACAGCTCATACGCAAACGAGTCTAACGAAAAGATTAACTCTAACGAAAGGCTTGAATTTTTGGGAGACGCCGTTTTGAGCATTATTGTATCCGATTACATATTTTTAAATTGCCCTAAGCTGCCCGAGGGGGAGCTTTCCAAGCTCAGGGCTTCGCTTGTGTGCGAAAAATCACTGGCAGGCTACGCCGCGCAGATAGATTTGGGTCAGAGAATAATGTTCAGCAAAGGTGAGAAGCGTATGGGAGGCTCAAAAAGGCCTTCAATTCTCGCGGACGCTTTTGAGGCGGTTATAGCCGCGATTTATCTTGACGGGGGAATGAACCGCGCAAAAAGCTTTGTGCTTAGATTTGTTGTTCCCGATATCAAAAATCCCAAAAAATACCGCACAAAAGATTACAAAACTACACTTCAAGAAATTGTGCAAAAAAATCCCGAAGAAAAATTGGAATACGTTCTTGTAAGCGAGACAGGACCCGACCACGACAAGCATTTTGTTTTTGAAGTTCACTTAAACAGCAATGTAATAGGCAGAGGCGGCGGAAGAAGCAAAAAAGAAGCCGAACAGCAGGCGGCAAGAGAAGCATTGGAGCTGATGGGCTATTAAACATTCAAATATAGCATTGTTTGTGCCGCATATCGGTTGCCCCCACAGATGCAGCTTCTGCAATCAGAACACTATAACGGGACAAACGGATATTATATCACCGGAAGATGTTGCAAAAGCTGTTGAGATCGCCATAAAGTCGCAGGGATATTTTTCGGATAACTGTGAGCTTGCGTTTTTCGGGGGAAGCTTTACAGCCATTGACAGAGGTTATATGTTAAGCCTGCTTAATGCGGCACAGCCTTATATAAAAGACAAAAGAATAAGCGGTATAAGGATCTCTACCCGTCCCGACGCCATAGACGAAGAAATACTTAGTTTGCTTAGAGAAAAAGGTGTAACATCAATAGAGCTTGGCGCACAGAGCGCAGATGATGAAGTTTTAAAAGCCAATATGCGCGGTCACACGGCAGAGGATATAGCAAATGCGAGCATGATGATATCTCAATACGGCTTTTCTTTTGGCTTGCAAATGATGACGGGACTATATAAAAGCAGTCCGGAAAAGGATAAAAAGACGGCTGTGTTTTTGCGAAAACTTGACCCCGATACAATGAGGATCTATCCCACGGCAGTGCTCAAAGGCACCTGCCTTGAAAAGCTGTATTTAAGAGGAGAGTATACTCCTTATACATTTGAACAGTCGGTAGAGTTGTGCGCGGAATTATTAAGCTATTTTGAGGGCGAAGGCATTAAGGTGATACGCTTAGGGCTACACGACAGTGAAAGCTTAAAGGAAAGCTTTGCGGCGGGCGTTTATCATCCGTCTTTCAGAGAATTGTGCTTAAGCCGTCTGTTTTATAAAACCGTAGAGAAATACATTAAGAATACTGATGCAAAAAGTATTACCGCAAGAGTAAACCCGAAAGATATATCGGCTTTTGTTGGTAACAAACGAGAAAGCATAGAAAAGCTTAACGCTTTGGGCGTTAAAATTGACATTATACAAGACAGCGGCGTTGAGAAAAACAGCGTAACGCTTAAAAATAACGAAGGAGGACAAGCCGATGATTTTAAAATCTTTGGAAATACAGGGCTTTAAAACATTCCCGGACAAAACAAAGCTTACATTTGACCGCGGAATAACATCGGTTGTGGGTCCTAACGGAAGCGGAAAAAGTAATATAAGCGACGCGATCCGCTGGGTTTTGGGAGAGCAATCTACAAAATCTTTGCGGTGCGCCAAAATGGAAGATGTTATTTTCAAAGGCACTGATAACAGAAAGAAAAACGGTTTTGCGGAAGTAACATTGACAATAGAAAACAGTGACCGTGTGCTGCCTTATGATGATAATGAAGTATCTGTAACAAGAAGGTTTTACAGAAGCGGCGAAAGCGAATATCTCATAAATAAAGCTACCGTAAGGCTCAAAGATATCCACGAGCTGTTTATGGATACGGGTTTGGGACGAGACGGATATTCTATGATCTCGCAGGGAAAAATAGACAGCATTGTTTCTTCAAAAAGCGAAGAACGCAGAGAGATATTTGAAGAAGCCGCGGGCATTTCGCGCTACCGTTACAGAAAAACAGAGGCGGAGCGCAGATTAAAATCGACGGAAGAAAACCTTTACAGATTAAGGGATATCCTCACCGAGCTTGAAGGCAGGGTGGGGCCGCTCAAAATTCAATCCGAAAAGGCTGTTAAATTTCTGGAATATTCTAAAGAAAAGCGCGGTTTGGAAATCGGAATTTGGCTCGATACTATAAACAAATCGGAAAACCGTCTGCGTGAGCAGGAGGACAAGCTCCTAACCGCGTCCGCGGAATACGAAAGTTATGGCATTGAGCTTGAAAACGCCGCAAAAAAAGGTGAGGAGCTTTATAATTTATCTTATAAAAAGAACGCAGATAACGAGTCTGTCCGTGAGCAAATAGCACTGGCTGACCGTGAGATAACTCTGCTTAACGAGAAAAATGCGGTAGAGAAAAATGATATAATCCACAACGAAGAGACTGTCAAGCGACTTGAAAGCGAGATAGAGTTTACATTACAATCGGCGGCGGCACTGAGTAATTTAAGGCTTGAAAAACAAAAGCAGATAGAAGAAAAGCGCGAGCTTGCCGTAAAGATGCTGGCAAGCTACGCCGAAAAGGCAAAAAATCTGAATGTTATAAACGAAAACGAGTTAAAGTATTCCGACAAAACACAAAAGCTTACTGCAAAGCTCGCACAGCTTAATTCTAAGTGCGCCGAAGCAAGAATAAAAGAAATGACAGCTTCGGGTTCGCTGGGAGAAATAGGCGAAAGACTCGTTAATATACGCGCGTCTGAAGATGACGCGAAAAAGGCGATTGCAAAGCTTGAAGAATACACGGAGCAATTAAAGGAACATTCCGAAAAATGCGCCGAACAAATTGAAAGCAGCTCGCAGTCTTTGGAAGGCTGCAAAATGCTTTATGAAAACAGGCTCGAAAAAGCGGAAAAGGCTAAGAGAGAATCAGAGCGTCTGAATCTTGACGCTAAAGAATATGAGCGCCGTATGAGAATCCTCGAAGATCTGGAGAAAAATCTTGAGGGATTTTCTAACAGTGTAAAATCCGTTATGAAAGAGTCGGCTCATTCAACATTGGGGGGGATAATCGGTCCCGTATCTAAGATTATCACGGTTGAAAGCGAATATGCCATTGCGATAGAAACGGCTTTGGGGGCCGCAATGCAAAACATCGTCTGCAATGACGAAAAATCAGCCAAAAGCGCAATAGCGTTTCTGAAAAGAACAAACGGCGGACGTGCCACGTTTTTGCCGCTTACAAACATAAAAGGCAATGTTATAAACGAAAACGGTCTGCAAGGCTGTGCCGGATATATTGATATTGCCTGCCGTCTTTGCAAATTTGACGGAAAATATAAAAACATTGTAGAAAACCTTTTGGGGCGCACGATAATAGCGGAGAATATTAATTTCGCCGCCGAAATAGCCAAAAAATACAGCTATAAATACAAGATAGTTACCTTAGACGGACAGGTAGTTAATGCAGGAGGCTCATTTACGGGAGGTTCTTTCGGCAAAAAATCGGGCGTTTTAAGCAGAGCGGGAGATATAAAGAGATACAAAGAGCGGGCAGAAGAGCTTGCAAAGGAATCTCTCGATATGCTCGAAGAGTATAAAGAGCATTACAAAAAGGCAGAAAAAATAAAAGCCGACATGCTTATATATGAATCTCAGATATCGAATAGCCGTGAGGACAAAATAAAATTCGACACCGAGCGCGACGCGAAGCTTGCCGAACTTGAGAATTCAAGACGTGCTTTAAAGCTTATGCTTGATGAGGAGGCAACTTCTTCTGCACGAACAAAAGAATTTTCAAACCAACGCGACAATGCCCACAGGCTTGTTGAAGAAATAAGCGCACAAATTATAGAGACAGAGGCTGACATTGCGCTTATAACAGGCGACAAGGAGCAGATCTCAAAGAACAGGCAAGAGCTTAACGAAGAGCTTGAAAAAATGCGTTTAAGCGCCGCCCTCAACGAAAAGGAGATAGAAACGCTTGCCGCAGATGCCCAAAAGGCAGAGTTAAGCGAGCAGGAGCAGCGCGGCAGAAGAGAACAGCTTTTGCTTGAAATAGAAAATGTTAAAAGATCAAACGAAGAAAAGCAAAAGAGTATTGAAGCCACAAAGCTTTTAACAGAGGAAAAAGAAGCGTTGCGCGAAGCTCTCAAACAAAAAATAGAAAGCACAAACGCCGAGCGTATGCAGCTTGAGCATGAGATCACGGAGGCAAGAAATTTAGAGCGTGAGATACAAAACAAGCGTGAGATATTGGGCAGAGAGCTTGCAAGGCTTGAGGAACAGAAGCTTAATTTGCAGAAAAAATATGACGATATAATAGCAAAGCTTTGGGAAGAATATGAGCTTACTAAAAATGAGGCGCAGCGTGAGCAGATAGATATAGAAGATATTTCTGCCGCAAACAAGCGTTTAAATGAGCTTAAATCAAAGATAAAAGCTTTGGGCAGTATAAATGTCGGAGCGATAGAAGAATATAAAGAGGTAAATGATCGCTATATATTTATGAGTGAGCAGGTAAGCGACGTTGAAAAATCAAAGGCTGATATAGAAAAGCTTATAAGCGAGCTTGTAAAGCAAATGACTGTTACATTTGTGCAAAGATTTAAAGAGATAAACGAAAACTTTAATTCTACATTTAAGGAGCTTTTCGGCGGAGGAAAAGCCGCTTTGGAACTTACCTCGCCCGATGATATACTAAACAGCGGAATAGATATAATATGTAATCCTCCGGGAAAAATAGTCGAGCATTTAGAGCTGCTTTCGGGCGGAGAAAAAGCATTGGTCGCAATTGCGCTTTACTTTGCGATAATGAAGGTAAGCCCTGCGCCTTTCTGTGTTATGGACGAAATAGAGGCTGCGCTTGACGATGTTAACGTTTACAGGTTCGCGGCTTATCTCAGGAGAATGAACGCTAATACACAGTTCATACTCATAACACACCGCCGCGGCACAATGGAAGAAGCAGACGTGCTTTACGGTGTTACCATGCAGGACAAAGGAATATCTAAGCTTCTAAAGCTTGAAACAACAGAGATAGCTTCTAAGCTTCCCGGAATTAAGTAAGGAGGAGTATTTACTATGGGATTTTTTCAAAAGATAAAAGACGGACTCAAAAAAACAAGAGAATCCGTAATGACCCAAATAAACACCATGCTCAATTCGTTTACAAAAATTGACGAAGAGCTTTTTGAAGAGCTTGAAGAGCTGCTTATAATGAGCGATGTGGGTATGGTAACGGCAGAGAGAATTTGCGACGATTTGCGTAAAGAAGTAAAAAGGCAGGGCGTTACCGATCCCCAAAAAATAGGCGATTTGCTTGAAGAAACGATAATCGGGCTTATGAACAACGACGAGGAGTTGCATATTTCAACAAAGCCTTCGATAATACTCGTAATAGGCGTAAACGGTGTAGGGAAAACAACTACAATAGGAAAAATGGCGGCAGAGCTGAAATCAAGAGGTAAAAAGGTTTTGCTTGCGGCTGCGGATACCTTTAGAGCTGCCGCAATAGAACAGCTTGAAATATGGGCTCAGCGTGCGGGATGCGACATAGTTAAACAGCAAGAGGGCTCAGACCCCGCGGCGGTCGTTTTTGACGCTATATCAGCGGCAAAGGCGAGAGGAGCCGACGTTATAATCTGCGATACGGCAGGCAGACTTCACAACAAAAGACACCTTATGGATGAGCTTGCAAAGATAAACAGGATCATTGACAGAGAATTACCCGATGCCGATAAAGAGGTGCTTTTGGTTCTTGACGCCACAACCGGACAGAATGCACTTAACCAGGCAAGAGAATTTCAAAATGCCGCAGGCATTACGGGAATCGTGCTTACAAAGCTTGACGGTACGGCAAAGGGCGGCGTTGTTATAGCAATTTCAAATGAGCTTGATTTGCCTGTTAAATATATAGGTGTAGGCGAACAGCTTGACGATCTGCAGCCGTTTAATTCTAAAGAGTTTGCTCGCGCGCTTTTCACAAAAGAGAAAGACTGATACAAAACGAAAAAAATAAGCGCAAAAACTGCGCTTTAGGAGTAATTATGGAGATACTTCTTGCTTCCGAAAACGCCCATAAATTAGAGGAGCTTTCACGAATTTTAAAGCCATTGGGATTTAATGTTGTTACCCCAAGCCAAAAGGGAATAGATTTAGGGTTTGTGGAAGAAAACGGAAATACATTAATCGAAAATTCACGCATTAAGGCGAATAACGCGAGAAGAATTTCGGGTATGCCCGTTATCGCGGACGATACAGGGCTTATCGTTGAGGCTTTAGGCGGATTGCCGGGCGTTCATACGGCAAGGTTTGCAGGTGAAAACGCAACTGACAAAGAAAATGTCGACAAGCTTTTATATAAAATGAAAGATGTTCCAAAATCTGAGCGTACGGCAAAGTTTGTTACCTCAATTTGCTGTATTTTAAGCGATGATATAACGATCGAGGTCGAAGGTGAGTGCAAAGGGGAAATTGCATTTGAACGCTCGGGTGATAACGGCTTTGGCTATGATCCCGTGTTTATATGCGAAAAATACGGCAGAACATTTGCTAATTGCACTGCAGAGGAAAAAGACA
>JAEEHZ010000119.1 GCA_016281115.1 Clostridiaceae bacterium
TGGGGTCTATTGCCTCATCGCAAGCGTAAGCATAACCTCTTTTGCAGGAATTGCCGGTTACCGAGATAATATCAGTTCCCTCATATTCGACCTTTATTCTGCAACCCTTGGGGCATATTATGCAGGTAAGCTCTTTTGTCATTGCAATTCCTCCAATCCCACTGTTATTTCACCGGAGTTAACTTCTGATAATATATCACCTTTTAGTGTTATGCTCTCCATTTCTCCGGGAGCAACCTTTTGCCTTTTTCGGGAGAATATTTCTTTCTCTCCGTCTTTTACAATTATTCTTACATCTTTGTATATATCGGATACTCTGAAAAACAAAGTTGTGTCACCTATATCGGTGATTCTTTGAGGAACACAATAGCGCACCTTTCCGTCTGTTTTAACTCTTATTGAGGCAGACTTGTTTTTCTTGTTCAGAATATACTCTGCCGCGCCCTTGCCTGCTGTTTCTGCTTCTTCCGAAACATTATCCACAAGGTCGTGTACGTGCAAAACATTTCCGCAGGCAAATATGCCTTCTACAGACGTTTCTCTGTTTTGGTCCACATCTGCGCCGTTTGTTATGCGGTCAATATTTATTCCGCAAGCCTTTGTAAGCTCGTTTTCGGGTATAAGTCCGCACGAAAGCAGGAGTGTATCGCACTCAATATATTCTTTTGTTTCGGGAATTATACGTCTGTTTTTGTCTACATTTGCAATAGTTACGCCTTCTAAACGGTCTTTGCCGTGTATTTCGGCTACGGTACAGCTGAGTTTGAGCGGAATGTCAAAATCTCTCAAACACTGTTCTATATTTCTCTCAAGTCCGCCCGAATAAGGCATAAGCTCGCAAACAGCCTTGACCTTTGCACCCTCAAGGGTCAGTCTTCTTGCCATTATAAGACCAATATCTCCCGACCCAAGAATAACAACGCTTTTTCCGGGCATATAGCCCATCATATTAACAAATTTCTGTGCGGTTCCCGCTGTAAATATTCCCGAGGGGCGTGTTCCGCTTATGTTAAGCGCACCCTTTGGACGTTCACGGCAACCCATAGCAAGTATTATTGCCTTTGCCTGTATTGTGAATATACCTTCTTCGCTGTTAATGGCGGTAACCTCTTTATTTTGGTTTATCTCCAGCACCATTGTGTTAAGCTTATAAGGGATGTTGAGTTCTTTTACACGTGCTTCATATCTGGCGGCGTATTCGGGCCCCGTAAGCTCTTCATTGAATTTATGCAAGCCAAATCCGTTGTGGATACACTGCTGCAGTATTCCGCCGAGAGAGCCGTCGCGCTCAAGTATCAATATATCTTTTACTCCGCTTTCATAGGCTGCCACAGCCGCGCTCATGCCTGCAGGACCGCCGCCTATAATAACAAGATCTATTGTTTTCATATCAAACGTCCTCCTTGATCTTTCCAAGGTTTATAAAGGATTCTCCGCCGAATTTGGTGACGTTTTCATAAGGAATATCGAGCATTTCCGATATTATTTCAATAATATGCGGATAGCAGAATCCGCCCTGACATCTGCCCATGCTTGCGCGTGTGCGGCGTTTTATACCGTCTATTGATGTGGGCTTTGGGTTTCTGAGCATGGCGTCTTTTATCTCACCTTTTGTTACCGTCTCGCATCTGCAAATAATTTTTCCGTAATCGGGGTCTTTTGCTATAAGCTCGTTTTTCTCTTCGTTCGTAAGCTTTGTAAAGTAATTATAAGGCTTCCTGTATGGGTCATAATCCGCCTTTTGTGTCATTTCAATTCCCATACCGGACAGCATATCGGCAACGTATTCAGCAATTGCGGGCGATGCGCTGAGTCCCGGAGACTCTATCGCCGCAACATTGATAAACCGCGGCAAATTACTGTTTATTATAAAGTCGCCCGTATCCCCAACCGCTCTCAGTCCGCAAAAAGAAGTGATCGTTTTGCCAAACGGGATATTTTTTATCCTATCTTTTGCCTGTGTGGAGATAAGATCAAAGCCCTCTTGTGTTGTTGCCTTATTGTTCTTGTCTTCAATATTTACACTTGTGGGTCCCAGAATTATATTTCCATGAGTTGTGGGTGTTACAAGTATGCCTTTGCCCATTTTTGTAGGCACTGCAAAAACAGTAGTTGTTACAAGTGACGCACACTCTTTGTCAAGAAGCATATATTCGCCCTTGCGGGGAGTTATTGTAAACGAATTGTCGCCTGCCATACGAGCTATTTCGTCTGCAAAAAGTCCGGCGGCATTTATAACATATTTTGCCTGTACAGTTTCTTTGTCGGATACTATTGAATATATATCATTTTCGCAACTAATACCTTTTACCTCAAAACCGAGCTTGAGCTCTGTTCCGTTATCCATCGCATTGCCTATTGCCTGCAAAGTGAGTGTATACGGACAAACTATCGCGCCTGTCGGAGCATATAAACCGCAGTCAAAATCATCATTTATATTAGGCTCAATCTTTAAAAGTTCTTCGTGTGATGTTATGAGCTGTAAGTTTTTAACGCCGTTTTTTACGCCGCGCTCATAAAGTTCTTTTATTGTTTGAAAATCATCGGAGCCTTTTCCCACAACAAGCGAGCCGTTGTTTTTATAAGGCACGCCGAGTTCCGAGGTTATTTTGGGCATCATCTCGCTGCCCTTTACGTTTAACTTTGCCTTCAGTGTACCGAAAACAGCGTCAAATCCTGCGTGAACAATGCCGCTGTTTGCCATTGAAGCACCCATTGAGACATCTTCTTCTTTTTCAAGAACGCATATTTTCAAGTTATAAGCCGAAAGCTTTCGGGCAATCATTGCGCCTGTTACACCTGCGCCGATAATCGCAATATCATACATAAAAGTAACACCTCCGCATTTCTCTGTGTAAAATTATATCCAAACTATCACACACTGTCAATATCAACAAAACAAAAAACAGTAAATTTCAAATTGACATTACCCATTAAGTCGATTTGATATTTACTGTCACGAATCACATTATTCCCAAAAAAGGCTGTATCTTGAAATGCCGTTTCGCGATAATTCACCTGCATTTACAGAATTATCATAATGATCATTAGAGAAAAAACCGTCATATCCCGAAACTGTTAAAGAATCTGCATACATAATTTTTTCATACGTTAATATGGGCTTTTCATATTTTTTCATAGTAATCACCGCTTACCTATAACTAATTTTAAACACGCCCATACTCTGACCCTGCATAGTTATACATTTGCCGTTTACATCAACATTTCCTATGCTGAACACACATTCATCAAAAGTTATATCAATAGTTGTATTTGTATTTAAGGCGCTTGGATTTACACACACCGCAAAGCCTCCCCTCCTGAATATGTAAGGGTAGCGGTTCTTTTGCGCGAACAAAGTTTCATATTCGCCGTCAGCATTAAAATCTTTGTATTCCTTTCTTACCGATATTGCACTTTTTACTGTGTTCAATAAGCTGTTTTTGTATTGCAACTGAGCTTTTACATTAACATTGCTTTCGCTGTCATCAACAGGCAAATACAAATATTCACTGTTTGCGTTGCTGAAGCCCGCGTTACGGGAATCATCCCACTGCATGGGCGTTCTTGAGCCTGTACGGTAAAAGCCGCCCTCTTTGCTTTTCAGGCTTTCGTTATAGGGCATACCTATTTCATCCCCGTAATAAACAAACGGAACTCCGGGTAAAAACAGTATCGTGCATATCGCAATTTTCAATTCCCGCTCATCATATCTGTGAGAAAGCCTTTTTATATCGTGGTTTCCCGTGATAAAACTTACATATCCTAAACCTTTTATTGAACTTAAATCTTTTTCAAGCTCCCCTGTAAGCGTAGTTACATCACCTTTTCCGAGCTTACTGAAAAAGCTTGTGTCAAAGCCGTTAATTATATCATTTCTGAATGCGGTGTGGTAACCGTTACCTGTGTGATCAAGGTAAAAATCCGAATGAAAACCGCATTTTATCGCTCTTTGAGGGCAACACCACTCGGAAATTATCGCCGCCTCGGGATAATGCTCATCAAGCATATTTCTTATATCACGCCAAATCTCGGATGTGGCTGTTTTTTCGTCATCATTCTTGACAAGTGAATCCGCCATATCCACTCTAAAGCCGTTGCACCCCATATCGAGCCAAAACCTCATAACGTCTTTTATCGCTTCGGCTGTTCGTTTGCACTCAGGGCTTTTATAATGCATTTGCCAGTTTGGATGCGTGATTTTGTTAAATCCGTAATTAAGCGCAGGCTGCGAGCTGAAAAAGTTCACCATATAATTGCCGTCTCTGTTTGTTATACCGCACTCAAAATTATACTGCCGGGGTGCTTCCCACACGCTGTCGGTCCATATATATCTGTCGGAAAATTCGTTTTTCTCGGGCTTTTTGCTTTCCGAAAACCATTTGTGCTTATCCGAAGTATGCCCGGGTACAAGGTCGAGCAACACCTTTATGTCAAGCATATGAGCCGCATTAAACAGTGCTTTTAGATCATCGTTTGTGCCGTATCTTTCGGCAACTTTATAATAATCGCTTATATCGTATCCCCCATCCATAAAAGGGGATTCAAAGCAGGGATTTATCCATATGGCATTACA
>JAEEHZ010000120.1 GCA_016281115.1 Clostridiaceae bacterium
AACGTGGAGAAAATAGCGATATTCCTGATTTCTTTTATATCACCCAAAGAAGAACTCCCCAAAAGAAACTTCGCATCCGTCCCGCCTGAACACGCAACGTCGATCGTATTCAGCGCGTACGCTACAGGGGTGGAAGAATTAAAAGCGCTTATCTTTCATGCGGAAAGTGTTCTGGACGTTAATCGCGACAGATTTATTAATTGTATTTTACTTGTCGATACGCCGGCATCTGCGGGACCCGTCTCCGACGTCGATCGGACGCTGAAACAGTATTTTGCCGATCATGTACAAAGAAAAGATTTGGTCCTGTTTTTAAGAAAAAAGACGCTGACTGATAATATGTATTCCGGCAAGGAAAGAAAGCGCGGAGCATTGCTTGCTCTCGCCGGATATTTTGCGGAAAAAGCGTCGGACGATTTTTATTATATTTCGAGTAAAAATATATTTACTCCAACTTATTTTGTAGCGCTAGATACGGACAGCGTCGTTTTGCCTGGCGGCATAAAAGAAATGATAGAACGGATCGCGCACCCGTATTGTAAGAAGTACGGTATCTTATCCGCTGTATGCAGAAGCAATTTATATTCTTTCAAATCCTTTTATTCGCAAAGATTTTTACGTGAAAGCGGGTTCGAAGAATATCCCGTTTATACAGGCGCCTATCAAAGAATATTCGGAAGGGATGTTTATTGCGGAAAAGGCATTTTGAGGGTCAAAGATTTTTACTACAAGCTGAACGGATTGTTCCCGAACGGAAAAATACTATCTCACGACGTTCCGGAAGGGGCGGTCATGAATTGCGGTTCCGGCGGGACCGTATTTGAGGACGTGCCGAACGATTTTATATCCGACGCGCAAAGAAAAAAGCGTTGGAAGCGCGGCGACTTGCAAAATATGCCGTTTATATTCGGGACTTGGCGCGATGTAGATGGAAAGCGTGTTTGCAAACGTTTGCCGATTTTCTACCGGTATATTTTACTGAAAAATATCCTTGGGTTGCTTGTTGCTCCTTGTTTGGTTGCGTTGTCGCTACTCGGCGGTTTATATTCGGCGCGCTTCTTTATGCCGGCGCTTTTCTTATGGGTTTTTCCTTTTTTGGCAGACGTTGTGTTTGCGTTTCGCTGTATTGTCGGCGGTAAGTCAATACGGTACATTTTTCGTGATATTACGGGAGAAGTTTTTTCATACGTAGAGGATTTCTTTTTGTTGTTTTATCGTGCGGTAAACGATTTGATATTGTTTGTTACTACGATCGTACGAATGATTGTCGGTAAAAAACTTTTGGATTGGAAACCTTTTTCGTCGAATGATCGATCGAATCCTTTATCGTACGCAGCTGAGTTTATACCGTCGATATTTGTCGGTACGGCTATTTCGCTCGTATTGTTTTTTGTCGGTAAAAATTTATTTCTGTATTATTGGGCCGCCTATCTTTTGTGCTCGTGCTTCACATTATTTGCATTGTATTTCTGTTCAAATACGTGTAAAGAGAATGCGTATTTATCGCAAAATGAAAGAAATAAATTGTTGGAATATTCGCGTGCGACATACACGTATTTTACCGAACAAGACGGTTTGATCCCGGATAATATACAGTTTCGTCCATATAAAGTTTCCACTTATACGTCATTGACCGATATCGGATTTTCGCTTCTTGCTCATATTTCCGCGACGGAATTGGGACTGGTTGATGCGTCAGAGGTGAAAGAAAAAGTGATGAAAATACTTAAAATCGTAGACAGTTTGCCGAAATGGTATGGTATTTGTTATAACTGGTATGATATAGAAAATTTGAAACCCACAAGTGGTTTCGTCTCTTCGGTCGACACTGGCAATTTTTCTGTTGCGCTTCTTCTTGTTTCTTCATACTATCGTAAAAAGGATACAGAAGTGGCTGATTTTGCGGAAAAACTTCTGAAAGAACAAGAACTGATCCGATTATATGACGAGAGAAAAGATCGTTTTTATATCGGTTTCGACGGCGTTTATACCGGACACTACGATATGCTGTGTTCAGAATCAAGAATGCTCGGATTTGTATTCATGGCTTTGTGCGGGCATCCGGAACACTATTTTTCTTTAATGAAAGAATATTCGCCGATCGGCGGGAATATATTGCTGAGTTGGGGCGGAACGGCGTTTGAAGCGCTGCTTGCCGAGTTATTTTTCCCTTCGCCGGAATATTCTTTATTGCAACATACGGCTGTCAATCACGCTTTTTATCAAACAAAATGCAAAAGAGGCGGCCTGTGGGGCGTAAGTGAAAGCGGTTTTCATGCTTTCGATAACGATATGCGTTATCAGTATAAATCTTTCGGAATTGACAAGTTGTCTGTATCCGTAGATACAAATCCCAATGTTGTTTCTCCTTATTCATCGTTCTTATGTTTGCGTTTTGCGCCGGAGAAAACAATGAAAAATTTGCTTAATGCGGAGCGCAGCGGATTGTACGGCGAATACGGGTTTTTCGAGAGCGTCGACAGAACAAGGGGTAATTATATCGTCAGCCAGGTGATGGCGCATCATCAAGGTATGATACTTTGTTCCATTGCCAATGCATTATGCGACGACATTTTTCGAAAACTGTTGTTTTCCGTTCCGGCGATTGTCGGCGTGTGTTCTTTGTTTAATGAAAGACCCACGCAAAAACATCTTTGCGCTATAAAGAAAGAAAAGACGGTTTCTCGACTCATTAACGAAAAATCGTATGTCTGTACCTGTGAAGAGCCTGACAAAAATCTAATTTCGGCGTGTTTTACCGACGGTTATTCTTCTGTTGTTTTTAACGGAAACGGCGGTATGTTTATGCAAACAGGCGATATATGTTTTCATAAAAAATCGACGGATTATAACGATGCTTGCGGATGTTTCTTTTTTATTAAAAAATTTGATAAATATATTTCGCCAACCTTATTGCCGTTTTGTGAAGGTAAGTATGTTTTTTATCATACCGAAAAAGAGGCCGTATATTCCGTTCAGGGCGAAAATATTCGGCAGTACGGCTGTCTATTG
>JAEEHZ010000121.1 GCA_016281115.1 Clostridiaceae bacterium
CGCTGATTGCGAAAAACTGTTAAATGATATGAAAACTGCTCTCGGTGACGGATATAACGGCGCTGATGCGCAAATAATAGAATATGTTACGAATAAAACTTCGGGGAAAATGAGCGTAAAGCCGACATCTAAGCTCCCTGTGGGAACATTGCAGGGTTATCTCGATAATTACTTAAAGGCACACAGCGAAATTAAGATCGACTATATACACGGTGAGGACAGCGTGCGTGAGCTTTGCAAACAAGATAATACAATAGGGTTTATCTTTAAGGGCATGCAGAAAAACGAATTGTTTGACGCAATAAAATCCGACGGCTCACTTCCGAGAAAAACCTTCTCCATGGGGCACGCTTACGATAAGAGATACTATATTGAGTGCCGCAAGATTAAATAATAAGAAAGGAAAGAAAGCGAATTGCTTTCCTTTGGTGAATGTTATGGATCCGAAAATTTTGAGGACTATCAATTACGGTATGTATGCAATAGGCGTAGTGGGCGATAGATACCCGTCTGCGTGTATTGTTAATACTCTTACGCAGGTTACGGCAAGCCCTCAGACAATAGCTCTCAGCCTTAACCAAGAGAGCTATACAAACGAAATGATAAAAAAACACGGAATATTTTCTGTTTCGGTATTGTCTGAGGATACATCGGGAACAGTTGTGGGCGCTTTGGGCTTTAACAGCGGCAGAGAAACAAACAAACTGAAAAACGTCGGCCATAAGGTGCTCAGAGAGGGCGTTCCCGTTTTGAGAGAGAGCATATGCTGTTGGTTTCTTTGCAGGGTAACAGGAAGCATAGAGACAAGAACACATACAATATTTATTGCCGAGGTTATAGCCGGAAGCGATGAATATAAAGGAACACCTATGACTTACAGTTATTATCACAATACGATAAAGGGGAGAGCCTCCGAAAATGCTCCCACATTCCTTATCCAAAATGAGGATAACTATTCTCTGTCGGAAAAATATACCTGCAAAATTTGCGGTTATACCTACAATAACAATAATAACAAGCCTTTTGACCAGTTAGAAGATGACTGGGCTTGCCCCGTGTGCAGAGCGTCAAAGGATGCGTTTGTGAAGAATTGAATATAAAATGATCCTGTCATTAGGTAATGGCAGGATTTTTTTGTTGGTATTTAATTATGCAAATTGCAAGGTTTTACGCAAATATAACAATTTGTTAAAGTTAAGTTAGTTGCCAAAACATTAATGAATTGTTATTTTGATATAATTATTAATGGAATTAAATTTCCAAAAATTTAAGGAGGAATGATCTATGGAAAAACTGTTCAAACTGAAAGCAAACGGAACCAATGTGAAAACTGAGATTATCGCGGGTATTACAACCTTTCTTTCAATGGCATATATACTCGCTGTAAACCCCGGTATTCTTTCGGCTGCGGGTATGTCTGCTCAGGCTATTTTTGCGGCAACTGCAATTTCAGCGGCGTTTGCAACGCTTATTATGGCTTTCTTTGCTAATTATCCCGTTGTTCTTGCATCCGGAATGGGACTGAATGCATACTTTGCTTACACCGTTGTGCCCCAACTTCAGGCACAGGGGATCACAAACGCTTGGCAGGTAGCACTTACAGCTATTCTCTGTGAAGGTATTATCTTCATTATTCTTTCCTTTTTCAAATTCAGAGAAACACTTGTCAACAAAGTTCCACGCAATCTTAAGCTTGGCATATCGGCAGGCATCGGTCTGTTTATAGTGATTGTGGGTTTTAAAGGTGCAGGTATTGTAGATACCGACGCATTTGCAACAATAGGCGATAACGGTGAAGCCATAGTCAGTTCCTCAACACTTGTCAAGCTTGGCGATATGGCTTCCGCGCCGATGGTACTTGCCATTATAGGTGTGTTGATCATTGCCGCCTTGTGGCACCACAGGATAAAAGGAGCCATACTTATAGGTATCATCACTACGTGGATATTGGGCATTATCGCTCAAATAGCAGGTTGGTATCAGGGACCTTCTGTTATTCCCGATTTTGCAAACTACACTGTTTTTGCTCCCGTTCAAACGATGGCAGGGGAGACATTTATGAAGTTTGATTTTTCATATGTGGCTGCCAATGCACTTAATTTCGCAATAATAGTTTTCGCGTTCCTGTTTGTCGATCTTTTCGACACGGTAGGAACACTTATCGGTGTCGCCCAAGAGGGCAATCTTCTTGACAAAAACGGATCGCTGCCCCGCGTCGGACGCGCGCTTATGGCTGATGCCGTAGGTACAATAGGAGGCTCAATACTCGGTACATCTACCGTAACATCTTATGTAGAATCAACTACCGGTGTTGCCGAGGGCGGCAGAACGGGATTAACTGCGCTTACGTCAGCGGTGCTGTTCCTATTGGCTCTTCCGCTGTATCCGATATTCCTTGCAATCCCCTCATTTGCAACCACTCCGGCGCTTGTGTTTGTAGGATTGCTTATGCTCAAAAACATAACCAAAATGGACTTTGATTCCGATATTGCCGATACAGTGGGCGGATTTTTCGCAATTGTTATGATGCCGTTCACCTATTCAATCGCAAACGGTATTATGTTCGGTATTATTGCATGGGTGATCTTAAAGGTCATCACAGGTAAAGTTAAAGATGTTCACCCCATCATGTGGATATCATTTGTGCTGTTTGCAGTAAGAATCGCAACAATAATTCTGGGAGTTTCATCATAAAACGATAATGATCAGCATATACGTATAAAATCCCCCGCCTGTTTTAACGAGCAGGCGGGGAGATTTATGATGAGCAGATGAGAAAATTTACTTGACTTTACTACACGGTCAAAACAATGCTAAAATGATAAAAAAACTCTTGAAATAATAGCCTGCCTGTGGTATAATCACTTCGCTTTGTAGTGCGGCAGAAATGAGGTTTATTTATTTTTATCATGCGCCGATTATAATATTATATACAAGGGCCATTAGCTCAGCTGGGAGAGCGCCAGGTTCGCAATCTGGAGGTCAGGGGTTCGATCCCCCTATGGTCCACCAAAAACGCCCCTCGACTAACGCCGAGGGGCTCAAATTGTAAATAATAAAGAATAAAGAATAAATTATAAAAGCTTTCAAGGGGCGATTCTGTATTATTCTTTATTCTTTTTTCTTTATTCTTAAAAAAACGATTTTTACCTCCTGCGCATCTATACTCTACTATAGGAGGTACACTGTATTTTATTGAAAACTTTTAACAGAGGTGTTAAGCAGGGCCTTTATAAATGTTATTTTTTCAAAGTAAAATTGTTTTTTGTCAGACCTGTCAATTCCGTTATATACACATTGAAGATAGTGAAGTATAAATTCAAGTTCCTCTCTTGACAGGTTAATATACTGCGTTGGCTCGTTTTGCTGGTTTTGGATGTTCATAATTGTTTCTCCTTATTGTGCGGCATGAAGCCATCTGGAATTTTGTTTTTATATCTACTGTTCCGTACTTAAATTTGTTCCCGGCACAGATACATATTTTTAGGTAGTTGCCCGGCAGTGCCCCATAAGGCTCTGCCGGGCGAAGCAATGAGAAAATATGAAGGTTTACTTATCGGCTGCTATAAGCCATTATAATCTAATCAATGTCAAATTATAATTATCCTCTTGGTGCAGAAGTAAGAAATATCGGTATATCTTCGCTCGTTTCTGCACCATTGTCGTCTTTTATTTTTACGGTCAGCGTGTGTCCGCCGTGCTCACGGCGCAAGCTTATGTTCACACTGTTTTCACTGCTGTATTTACCTGTCAGGTCTTCCCCGTCAAAATAAAATCTGTACTCATAAGGACCTTTGCCCATAAAAGCTTCAACGGTCACATTAATGGAATCCTCAAAATCATAAATAATAAATTTATAAAATTTGTGATCCCACTCGCTATCCGTAGCGAAATACTTAGATCCGGAAGCATAGCTTAAGTCTATTGATTTCAGCAGAGGCTTATCGGCATCCAGCGAATTTACAACCTCATATTCTATTTTTGTTTCTGCGGTTTCGTCAAACGAGTTGTAAACAACGGCTTTTACTTCGTATTTGCCTTCTTTATCAAATTTATATTCAAATTCGTCGCTTTCTTTGCGTTCGCGAACAAGCTTACCGTCTACAAAGAATTCATAGCTAAGCGGTTTGTGTCCTCTTGGGTCTATTGCAAAAAACTTTACGGTATCTCCTATGGTCGCTTTACCCGAATAAATATTTGACATTATTCCGTGTATTTGAGCATGGGTGCCGGTAATATAAGGAACTTCCGTTATTCGGGCTACAAACTTTTGAACCGTGACAACATCTTCCATATTAATCTTTTCATCTTGGTTTGCATCGGCAGCAACAAGTCCCCGTTTGCTCAACTTGGATATTTCGGCGATATATCTCTGCAAAAGTGTCACATCTTCCATATTAACAGAGTGGTCTTGAGATACATCTCCCATAAAAAGCGGAGTACGTTCCGCCGAAGCGCTTACAGCTGTAGCAGAGGCAAGGATTGTTACCATAGTAGCTACCAATATAAGTTTTTTCATGTTGATCAACCTTTCTTCATAATCAATTAACCTTAGCCATTACGCCATTAGCAAATACAGTTATATTTCCTGCAATATAGCTTTGCAAATCAGCTATATCTAATGAATTAACGTTACCTTCTCCGGTAACATCGGCTACCTTCAAATCTTCGGATGTTAATGTTATTAAATGAGACATGTGTTGCTGTATTTTTGTAATGTCAAGCATTGTAATACTACCGTCATTGTTTACATCGCCCACCACACCGATTTTATATGAGTATTTTGCATAATCTGATGTTATAGTTTTGGTTGCGGTATCATTTACAACAACTTTGTTAGAAGAATCAATCAGTTTTATTGACGATATTGTTGTCGCTCTATCCAAATCATACTTGAATATTTCCAAAAAACAGTTTTTTCTTACTGAACTTGAATTAAAGATTTTAGAGTAGTCAAACACAAATGTTTTGGTTTGAGGTGTAGTTCCTGAACCTGTAAAATTGTATGGGCCTCCGTTGCCAGTTGCACCATATATAAACAGTGTGGAGGCATATTGCGCTTGTACTGCGCCACTTGGAGATGTAGAAGTAATTAGTCTTATTTTTAAATCATTTCTTAGTTTTTGATTTATTGTCACCTCGGCTATCAAATCTAATGGATATTCTGCAACTTCAATTTTGTGATAAGAGTATTTTTCAAACGCTTTATGTCTGTTAGGCGTATTCTGAACACTTGTACTAGACACTTCATTTAAAGCATCATACATAATCCACCTATATCCTTGGTCACCCCAAGTAGTACCCCAAGAATTCGCTACTTTAAATGCACCCTTTTCAAAATTTTGAATAGATCCGTCACCATTTAAATCACAAGCAATATTATCATTATATCCAACTATTGAAATTAGGTGATCGCAAATATTAGATGAATATAGGCACCTTGTGCAAACTGTTGTTCCATCTTGTGCAGTAGCAAGCGCCCAATTACTCATGTTAGTAGCCGCTGTTAGGACATGGCCTGTATTTAAATAATTTTTAATATTAGTGAGATCAGAATCATTATATGATGTAATAGGCGTAGAAGCGTTTTCAGTTGCAAAATGCAAATAAGAATGGCTGCTTACCTTATATTTTAAGGCATTAGTCATATCGCCTTTATTCAAATTCCATAATCTAAATTCGGAATCAGTGTTTACACCCGTTGGAGCAAATTGAGAATATCTCACAGCACCTTGGTTTTCTAAAATTAAATATACGGCATCTTCATATGATTCAGCATTAACTCCAAAATTTGTTAAGTTATGCGTCCATCTTGGAGAGAATTGGTAATGAGTGTTAAGAGAATTTTTAGCATTCCAAGAATTCATTTTTGCAACTTGATATCCAAATTGGTAATAGGTCGTTGCCCAACAAACACAAGAACCTATATTTCCTTGATGACGTATACACGGAAAAGATATATCTGTGCTTAAGTCTTTGCTGGAGGGCAAATTCGCACGCGTGTGGTCAATAGGATCTTCTTTTGCATCATATTCTGATTTTGCATTAGGATTCACTGCTCTACCTGATAGGCGAGAACCCGCAGCCTCGAATTCCTCTCCTAAATACAATCCTGTTTGCTCATCTAAAACGGCATTTGCATAATCAAATGCAGAAACAACTGTACTGTTTGTTATTATAGCAGAAATTAAGGATATAATCAATGCGATAACTAACAATTTTTTATTCTTTAACATAATAAAAACCTCCTGCTTTTTAGTTTAACAAATATTTGTTTAATGTTTTTCGAAATAAAGTATGAAACAAAAGTACACCGGAATCTCCCCCAATCTTTTCTCAGGCATATTATTAATAAATATGCTGTTGGTTTAAACATTTTGCTATATGAATCTAAGTTTATGTTAAATCCGTACCGTACTTAAATTAGTTCCCGGCACAGATATTATATTAGGGTAGTTGCCCGGCAGATTTTTGTAAAGCACTGCCGGGCGAAGCGAAGTAAGTATGAATTATTAATTAAGGATTATTTTTTGAGCATTTGCTTAAGGTTTGCGGGCTCTTTTGGCTGACCAAATGTGTTTGATGATGCCGCGCCAGCTGCGAATGTTGCAGCTGCAACTGCTATAAAGCCAACAAGAGAACACAGTCTCATTTTCCACTTTAACACTTTTTTCACCTCTCTTTCATAAGTAATGATATAATTATTGATATGGCTTCTATATTCATTGCAGATACACCTATAAGTGCCTGACTGAAGCCATACAAATAATAAACAAACGAAACAATAAAAAATATAAAGAAAGATATTATTATTGATATGATCTTAAATTTTAACCGGTCGTTTTCATCAATAGGCTTATACTCGTTGTCAACAGGAGAATAAAGAGCCAATATTGCAAAAACAAATACAGCGGAGATAATCAAAATAATGCGATTGTTTATAATTGAAGTTTTAATACAGAACTTATGCACTATGAGCGATCCGCAAAAGCTTGATACCGTTATTATATTGCACTTTAAATACGTATCTGCGTGATAACCGCCTGCAAAGATCCGTATAAGGGACAATATTGCGATATATATGATCCCCTCTAATGCGTCTCCCATTAAGAGCGAAATAATTATTACCGATATACACCCCAAAAGCGATGACAGAATTATTTCTATTCCGTATGTATAAAC
>JAEEHZ010000122.1 GCA_016281115.1 Clostridiaceae bacterium
AAAAAACGGCAAAAACTCCCTGCTGAAGTGCAGGCGCCGCTTCCAGCTGTGTATTATCCGCAAGATAAGCCCCGGGTACCTGAGAATTTATATAAAAGCTATCTGTAGTTTTTCTGCTTACGGAGCAATGCATACTGCACGCTGTGCTTCGCAGATTGAATCTATTGGCGCTCATAGTGATTCTACCTCACTTTCATATTCTATCCAATAAATTTTACTACAAATAAAACTACTTGTAAACAATAGTTAAAGCATTGTATTCATTATTACAACACGTTTACAATGCTTTAGATAATTATTACATATCAAGGGCTTTTTTCAGCTGTTCGGTTTTATCGAGCTTCTCCCACATTACGTCAAGGTCGTCACGTCCGAAATGTCCGTAAGCCGCAGTGGGTAAATATTTGGTTTCCTTAAGTTTCAGGTTTTCTATAATTGCCGCAGGTCTAAGATCAAAGACCTTGTTTACCGCAGACGCCAGCTTATCGTCCGGTACAACCCCCGTACCAAATGTATTAACGGCTACGGAAACAGGCTTTGCTACACCTATTGCATAAGCGAGCTGGACTTCGCACTTTTCGGCAAGCTTTGCGCCCACAATATTCTTTGCGATATGTCTTGCGGCGTAAGCTGCGCTTCGGTCAACTTTTGTAGGGTCTTTTCCGCTGAAAGCACCGCCGCCGTGGCGAGCGTATCCGCCGTATGTGTCCACTATTATTTTTCTGCCGGTGAGTCCGCTGTCGCCTACGGGCCCTCCAATTACAAAACGTCCTGTGGGGTTAATGAATATTTTCGTGTTCTCATCCATAAATTCGTTCGGAATAACGGCGTCGATAACATATTTTTTAATATCGGCACGTATTTCTTCGAGGCTTACTTTGTCGCTGTGCTGAGAAGATATAACGATTGTATCCACACGCACGGGTTTTTCATCATCATATTCTATTGTAACCTGTGTTTTTCCGTCGGGGCGCAAATACGCAAGCGTGCCGTTTTTCCTCACTTCCGTAAGCCTTTTTGAAAGCTTATGTGCGAGTGATATCGGCATAGGCATAAGCTCGGGGGTCTCGTTGCAGGCAAAGCCGAACATAAGTCCCTGGTCGCCTGCGCCAATAAGGTTCTTTTCGTCGTTTTCTCCCTCTTTATGCTCATAAGATTCGTTTACGCCCAAAGCTATATCATCAGACTGTGAGTCGATAGATGTAAGTACTGCGCACGTATTGCCGTTAAATCCGCTGTCGGGGTTATCGTATCCTATCTGCTTTATGACATCACGGGCAATTTGCTGAATGTCAACGTAGCAGTCGGTTGTTATTTCTCCCATAACGTGTACCATACCTGTTGTAACAGTGGTCTCACAGGCAACGTGAGCATTTTTGTCAAGCTCCAATATAGCGTCTAAAACCGCGTCCGAAACGCAGTCGCATATTTTATCGGGATGCCCCTCCGTAACAGATTCCGAAGTAAACAAACGTTTTATCATTATAACCATATCCTCTCCAAAAAAATTACCCCTCAAGCCGCGAGCTTGAAAGGTTCTGAAAAACTCATCTTTCGGTTCACCCGCAGGATTTGGCACCTTACTTTGCAGGTTGCCGGACTTCACAGGGCCTGTCCCTCAGTCACTCTTGATAAGTTATATTTAATTTGCCTGTTAATTATATCACAATGTCGAACATTGTCAACACAAAAACCGGTTTTTTCTTTACAAAATCATAAAATTGTCGTATCATATCATTATGAAAATTATAGCTTGCATTGATGACAACAACGGTATGCTTTTCGGCGGCAGAAGGCAAAGCCGTGATAAATTATTGATCGCCGATATAATAGCAAATTTAGATAACGGAGAATCACTTTTCGTATTTGATTACTCCGTAAGTCTTTTTGCGAATTTTTCAGACAGGATAAGAATAATTTCAGATATAGAAGAAGCCGAGGAAAGCTCCGCAATGTTCATTGAAAAAGAGAAAGCTTCATTTTTTGAGCAATATGCAGATACAATTGTTATTTACAAATGGAACAAGGTCTACCCTGCCGATTTTTGGTTTGACGTTGACTTGAATAACGGTGATTGGACACTTGCAGACAGCTATGAATTTGAGGGCAATTCTCATAAAAAGATAACACGGGAGGTATATACACGTTGAAAAAATACAAACGTTACATATTTCCGCTCATTTTAGCGGCTGTAATATTGATTTGCGGTTACTTCTTTTCCGATGACAAATCGTTCCCGCTTAATGATATCCCGCCCTATTCGGGCTCGCCTTATGTTGTTATTGACAACAACGTTCCCGATTTTGATCTATCTGAACTTACTCCAAGATCGTATGAGCGTTACGGCAAGCTTGACTCTCTCGGCAGATGCACATACACGATCGCCTGTATCGGCAAAGACATAATGCCCCCCGAAAAGCGCTCAAGCATAGGATCTGTTAAACCCACAGGCTGGCAAAAATCAAAATATGATATTGTTGACGGAAAGTATTTATATAACCGCTGTCACCTTATAGCTTATCAGCTCACGGGAGAAAACGCAAACGAGCGAAACCTGATAACAGGAACACGCTATATGAATGTTGACGGTATGCTGCCGTTTGAAGAAATGACAGGCGACTATATACGTGAAACAGGCAACCACGTTTTATACGAGGTAACGCCCATATTCTCGGGCAACAACCTTTTGGCTGACGGTGTGCATATGCAGGCACGCTCAATAGAAGATGACGGTGACGGGATATGCTTTAATGTTTTTGTGTATAACGTTCAACCGGGAATAGAAATAGATTATTCAACAGGCAGAAATAAGTTAAAGTAAAATCACGGCGGCTCTTTCAAACAAATCGAAAGAGCCGCCTAAATATATTATTCACAGTTTACGGATTAACATTGACCACACAGATCTCGGGAGGATTATTTATCCTCGGCATAAATCCCGATACTCCCAATCCGGTTGTTACAAGCATTGTTGCCGTATCGGTTTTATAAAAGCCTTTGTCATATCCGCCGAACCAACCCCTGTCGGGAACATATACACCACCGAAAAATGGTACCCTGACTATTCCGCCGTGGGCGTGGCCTGCAAGCATAAGGTCTATGTCAAATTCTTTGAGCTGCCAGCAATACGCCTCGGGATAATGGCATATAAGTATGCTAAACGTGTCTTTTTCCGCGTTTATAAAATCCTGCAGAAAATACCTTTCATCATTCTCAAAATCGGGCGCATACTGTTCATAAAACGGAAAATTCCTTAAGCCCCCAATTATTATCTCGTCGCCGTCAACGTAATATTTTACCATTTTGTTATTGAGTACGGTTGCGCCTGCCTGAGTCATTACATACTCAACATCATAATCTGATCTGACCTCCAGCTCGTGATTTCCGAAAGTATAATAAACGGGACAAAGCTCACTGAGCTGCTTTACAAGCTTTTGCGCAACGGACAGATTTTCGTTTTCTTTAAGAACCATATCGCCTGCTATTATAACGAACTCGGGGTCTTGCTCCGTTATTTTGGCTATAAGGCGTTCATTGTCTTTACCGAACTGTTTATTGTGCAAATCGGCAATCATAACAAATTTAAAAGACGCGTCTGTTTTATCTGTGGTGTAGTCATATTCGGAGACTTTAAGGCGCGCCTGGTCTACCGATATATAAAACCCAAGCGTTATAACAAATATTAAGCAAAACAGCAAGATCCTTTTTGCAGCGCCTTTTAAAACATAAAAAATATAACCGCTTTTCATATCACATATTAGCCCCGTCTACGGGTATAAGCGCGGAAGGCATAAAAGATGCCTGCTCGCTTGCCATAAATAACACCACGTCTGCAATTTCCTTTGGCGTGCCGAATCTGTTTATCGCCTGGTGGTGACGCAAAAAGTCTTCGCATCTGGCGGGATCGGTCCTTGTGTAATTATCCCAATAGCTACCTTCAAAAGCCACCGCGCCCGGCATAACAGCGCTCATAACCACGCCGTCTTTTGCAAGGCATCTGCCCACCGTTGTAACATATGCGTTCAAAAAGGCCTTAGCCGACGCATACAAAGGGTTGCCCCTGAGCATATTGGCCGAAATAGATGATATATGTATCACTCTGCCCCACTTTTTTTCTGTCATTGGGGGAATAAGCACACTGTTCATATCTATCGCCGCAACGGCGTTAAATTTCAGTGCATAATTCCAGTCTTCCTGTCCGCCCAAGTGGTTTCTGCTTATCAAGGAGCCGCCTACATTATGCACAACAACGTCAAACTCTCCGTATTTCTGCATAAGTTCTTTTGCAAAGGCTTTAGTATCGCACTCCATTATATCTTTAACTTCACAATTAAATGAGTTGCAGCCAAGCTCTATGGCTTCGCTTTTTAACTGCTGAAGCAATTGACCCGAGCGTGCCACTGCCGTAACATTTGATCTCTCCCCTGCAAAGCCAAGCGCTATCGCCTTGCCTATGCCTTTACTTGCGCCAACTACAAGAACATTTTTACCCTCTAAATTAAGGTTCATCAGTCATCGTCTCCCGTTTTATTATCAATTATTTCTACTGTTATTTTTGTTATCCTGCGGTCCTCTATTTCGTCTGCCGTAAGCCTGAGATTATCAAGCATTACCTGCGGATGCTCGTTTTCGGCAGGAAAACCGCCCAAGGCGTCAAGCATAAGCCCCGCGACCGTATCGCAGTCGTTATGAGGGATCGTTTCGTCTACCAGTTCTTCAAGCTCTTCTATGTCGGTTGCGCCGTCAAGAGTAAATACATTATCGGAAATTTTAACAATGTTTTCTTCTTCTTCGTCATATTCGTCCTGTATTTCGCCCACAATTGCCTCTAACATATCTTCCATTGTTATAAGCCCTTCGGTTCCGCCGTATTCATCTACAACAATGGCAATTTGGGTCTTTTTGGAAGTCATTTCGGAAAAGAGCTCACTGCAGACCTTAGAAGAAGGTATAAACAACACCGAACGCATAATATCGGTGATCCTGAATTTGTCGGCGTCGTCCCTGCCGACATATTTAAGCAGATCCTTTACAAGCACCGCACCCACAATGCTGTCTATATCTTCGTGATACACAGGAATACGTGACCTGCCCGATTCTATTGCCAATGCGACAAGCTCACCTATGGACTTGTCATCCTCTATGGCGGTCATTTCCGTTCGGTGGGTCATTATATCGCCGACATTCATATCCGCAAAGTGTATAACACGCTCTATAAGCTTGCGTGTGTTATCGTCAATAGCTCCCGTAAGGCGCGCGTCGTCGGCTATTTCCAAAATTTCCTCTTCTGTAACTTCTTTTTGTTTAATTCCGAAAATTTTAGATAATACCGATTGCTTCTTTTCCTGTTCTTTGGTTTTTTTGGTAAGCGTAGATCGTCCGCTTAAGTCGTCAGACATTTTTATTGTTCCTCCAATAATATTATTTTGATCAAATATCATTCAAGCTCAAAGGCGCCTGTATAAAGCTGATAATATTTTCCCTTCTGCTCAATCAGCTTTTCGTGTGTGCCTCTTTCTATTATTCTGCCGTGCTCAAGTACCATTATAACATCAGAATTCTTAACTGTCGATAGTCTGTGCGCAATTACAAATACCGTTCTTCCTTTCATAAGACCGTCCATGCCCTTTTGCACAAGGCTTTCTGTTCTTGTATCTATTGAAGAAGTAGCTTCGTCCAGTATCATAACCGGCGGGTCGGCAACAGCCGCTCTTGCTATTGAGATAAGCTGACGCTGCCCCTGGGAAAGGTTTGCGCCGTTTGACGTGAGCATTGTATCGTAACCGTTAGGCAAACGTCTTATAAAATCATCGGCGTTTGCGAGCCTTGCGGCGGCGTATACCTGTTCGTCCGTAGCGTCGGGATTTCCGTATTTTATATTATCCATTACCGTACCGGTAAACAAATTAACATCCTGCAAAACAATTCCGAGCGAACGCCGCAAGTCGGCTTTTTTTATTTTGTTTATATTAATGCCGTCATAACGTATTTTTCCGTCTTCAATATCGTAAAACCTGTTTATCAGATTTGTAATTGTAGTCTTGCCTGCGCCGGTCGCGCCGACAAAAGCTATTTTATTGCCCGGCTCTGCGTATAAAGAAATGTTATGAAGAATGGTTTTTCCTTCCTCATACGCAAAGTCCACATCGTCAAAAACTATATCGCCCATAAGCTGTGTATATGTAAGCGTGCCGTCACTGTGAGGGTGCTTCCACGCCCACTTGCCAGTATGCTCCTGAGTTTCGGTGATATTGCCCTTTTCGTCAATTTCGGCGTTTACAAGCGTAACATAACCGTCATCCTCTTCCGCGGGCTGATCCATAAGCGCAAACACACGGCTTGCTCCCGCCATTGCCATTACAATAGAGTTCACCTGTTGAGAAAGCTGGTTTATGTTTCCCGTGAACTGCTTTGTCATATTGAGGAACGGGACTATTATACTAACCCCAAACGCCATTCCCGAAACGCTTAAGTTCGGCACCTTAAACGCAAGCAAAAGTCCGCCCAAAAGCGCCGCGAAAACATACAAAATATTGCCTATATTCATAATTACGGGGCCGAGTATGCTTGCATATGCGTGCGCCTTAAAGCTGTCGTTGAAAAGCGCGTTGTTGATCTCGCTGAATTCCTTTTTGCTCTCCTCTTCGTGGCAAAACACCTTAACGACCTTTTGACCGTTCATCATTTCCTGGACGTAGCCCTCGGTTTTACCCATTGATTGCTGCTGCCTTATGAAATATTTTGCCGAACCGCCGCCGACCTTTTTGGAAACAATAAGCATAACAGCCACACCAAACAGCACAAGCAGCGTCATCCACACGCTGAAATAAACCATTATTGAAAGCACCGTAACAACGATGACCGATGATTGGAGCATAGTGGGAAAAGCCTGCGAAACAAGCTGGCGTATTACGTCTATGTCGTTCGTGTAATGGCTCATTATGTCGCCGTGCTTGTTTGTATCAAAATAGCGAATTTCAAGGTCCTGCATACCGTTAAACATACTTTTTCTGAGCTTATTGAGAAATCCCTGTGTAATATATGCCATAAGCTGTGTATACAGGGTTATGGATATTACAGAAACAATATAGAGCCCGATAAGCAAAATCACCTGCGGGACTATTTCCTGCTTTGCACCCGACCAATCTCCGCTTTTAAAGTATTGCTCTACAATAGCGGTTACCTTTTGCAGAAACAGCGCAGGTATTGATGATACTATTGCGGAAAACACGATGCACAGCGCCGTAAGCGGAATAAGACGCGGATAAAACTTAAACAAAAGCTTTATTATTCTGCCGATAGTGCCTTTTTTCGGTTTTTGGCGCATTTTAGCCGCTTGGGGGATATCCTTCGGGAGTTTTCTGTTTTTACTCATCAACATCACCCCCGTTTGTTTGCTGTTCGTATGTTTCTCTGTAAATTTTGTTGCCCTTAAGCAATTCTTCGTGTGTTCCCACAGCTTCTATTTTACCCGAATTCATTATCACTATTTTGTCTGCGTCCATAACCGAAGCTATTCTTTGTGCAATAATTATCTTTGTAGTTTCAGGTATGTATTTCTTAAAGCTTTCTCTGATTATTGCGTCTGTTTTCATATCAACGGCGCTGGTAGAATCGTCAAGTATGAGTATCTTCGGCTTTTTAAGCAACGCTCTTGCTATGCACAAACGCTGCTTTTGTCCGCCGGAAACATTCGTTCCGCCCTGCTCTATCCAAGTGTCGTAGCCCTCGGGGAAAGTTGATATAAATTCATCGGCGCAGGCAAGCTTGCAGGCGTTTGCGATCTCTTCGTCGGTGGCGTCATTGTTGCCCCAACGCAGATTATCCTTTATTGTACCGGAAAACAAAAGATTCTTTTGCAAAACCACTGCAACCTGATTTCTGAGTGAATCAAGGTCGTAATCAATTACGTTAATGCCGCCGACCTTCAGTTCGCCTTCGGTTACATCATACAAACGCGGAATAAGTTGCACAAGTGTAGTTTTTGCCGAGCCTGTGGAGCCTATAATGCCCACGGTCTCTCCTGATCCTATGTGCAGATCAACATCGGACAAGGCGTATTTTTTTGCCTCTTTGTTGTATTTAAAGCTTACATTGTCAAAATCTATGCTTCCGTCCTTTACCTCATAAACGGGGCTTTCAGGATTGTGCAAAGTTGGCTTCTCGTCAAGGACTTCGGCTATTCTGTGTGCCGATTCCGATGACATTGTTATCATTACATACACCATAGAAAGCATATTCAGCGAAATTAGTATCTGAAATCCGTATGTCACCATAGACGAGAGCTGACCTACGTTCATTGCCATGCCTGTTGTCTCAATGATTATCTTAGAGCCTAACACGAGAACTACCGCCATTACTGAATAAACGCACGTTTGAAAAAGCGGCGCGGTACAGGAAATTATTCTCTCCGCGCGGGTAAAATCTTTGCAAATATCATCGGATGCTTTTTCAAATTTGTTCTTTTCGTAGCTTTCTCTGTTAAACGCTTTTACGGCGCGCATTGCCATAACGTTTTCTTCTATGGATTCGTTGAGCTTATCATATTTTTTGAAAACCTTTTTAAAAGAGGGCAACGCTTTGTAGCCTATAAGTATAAGACCTGCGGTCAATATGGGAACAATAACAACAAACATAACAGACAGCTTGCCGCCCATATACGCCGCCATAATAATTGCGAAGATCATCATGAGCGGAGCTCTTATAGCAAGCCTTATTATAACCATATATGCCATCTGAACATTGGAGATATCGGTCGTCATTCGTGTTACCAACGAGGACGATGAGAATTTATCTATGTTTTCAAACGAAAACTGCTGTATTCTGCTGAAAACGTCATAACGCAGATTTTTGGCAAACCCTGCCGACGCCTTTGAAGCCACAAAACCGCCGAATCCGCCGAAAGCAAGTGAAACAAACGCCATCGTGACCAAAACCGCACCGTAGCTCACTATTGTATCCATACCGCAGCCTGCCTGTATCTCGTTAACGAGCTTTGCCAAGATAAACGGCAGCAGCGTTTCCATTATGGCCTCACCTATCATAAACAAGGGTGATAAGATAGATTGTAATTTGTATTCTCTTATCGAACCCGATAATTTTTTTATCATTGTTTTTCCTCTTTTCGTAGACTTAATCGGAAAGATTGCTTTTGATCTTTTCCATAATGCTCAAAAACATCTCCCTTTCCTGTTCTGTTATGCCGTTTTCCGCTTTGGCTTCTATTTGATTAACAACTTCGCTTATATTCTTTGCCAGAGCTTTTGCTTTATCTGTTAAAATAAGCTTTTTAAGCCGCGCGTCTTTGCTTGACGGCGCACGGAGCAATAAACCGTTTTTCTCCATAAGCTGCAAGGTTTTTGTTGCAGTAGAGCGTCGTATCGAAAACACCTTTTCAATTTCCTTCTGATAAATGTCGTTGTCTTCGTTTGCCGACAAATAATTAAGTATTTTGCACTGAGAAGTTGTTAACTGTTCATATTTCAAATCTTTTGAAAGCCTGCTGTCTATGGTTCTCTTAACTATGTTAGACACGGCCTTGACCTCGTATATCAGTCGCTTATTCATAGACTCACCTGTAAAAGTTAGTTTGCTAACTATTATAGTATTATTTGTATTATTTGTCAATACAGTGTTTTATGTAAGTTGTATATCTCGCGAAGATTTTTTTGTGCAACTGTCACAACAAAAAAATAATATAATCATTTCTCATAATATGACATTTATACCACAGCGCACGTGGGATAATATACGCAAAGCAAAGGTGCTTCGGGGTGCTTTTATATGACCGTAACAATATATGTAGATATTTTAATATGTATTAATCTTATAATAAACTATTACATTTTGTCATTTAGCTTTAAATATGTAAAATGCAAAGCTTCAAATCTTGTACTGTTAAGGGGTGCGGCAGCGGGTGCGGTTTTGTCTCTTATTATACTGCTGCCCCCTATGCCTGCCGTATTTGATATCTTATTAAAGTTTATTACGTCTGCGGCAACGGTTTTCGCCTCCACTCTTAAAAAGCCTGTTAAAATATTTTTAAGGCTGTGGGCGGTGTTCTTCGGTATATCGTTTGCTATGTGCGGATTTACATATTTTTTGTGCAGCACGTTTTTATCAAATTATTTACTGGTTCAAAACGGCGTTATTTATGCCGAGATATCTCCCTGGTTGCTCATACTGTTTACATCTGCGGCGTATCTGACAATGACCGTTTTGCAGCGGATATCGCCCAAGAGCCTGCCGCAGAGCTATTATTGCAATGTTGAAATAACAATCGACGGTATTACCCAATCATTTTTCGGAAAATTAGACTCGGGCAACACACTTAAAGAGCCGTTCTCTCAAAGTCCCGTAATAATAGTCAATTCTTCGGATATTCTTAAATCCGTACCCCGTGAGCGCATCAGGCAAATACCGTATGAAGTAATTGGCGGCAGAGGGCTGCTTGAGGGCGCAAAAGCCGACTGTGTAAAAATAGACGGAAACATAATTCCTATAGATATATATATTTCGGTAAATAAAGATACTTTGTACAATTGCGGCATAGACGCTGTTTTGGGTGCCGACTTGCTGTGCTATATGCAAGATTATTATAAATTGGAGGAAAAAACAAATGAAACTCATACAAATAATAAAAAACGCAATTTTAAAGATAAAACTGCGCTTTTCAAATGAAGTTTTATACATAAACGGGCCCGAGAGCCTTCCGCCCCCATTTACCCCTTTGGAAGAAGCAAAAATAATAGAACGCATAAAAAACGGTGAAACGGAGCTAAAGGAACAACTTATCACGCACAATTTGCGTTTGGTGGTATATATAGCAAAAAAATTTGATTCCAACCAAAACTGCCTTGAAGATCTGATCTCAATAGGAACCATAGGCTTAATTAAGGCCGTAAACACTTTTTGCCCCGACAAAAACATCAAGCTTGCAACCTATGCTTCCCGATGTATAGAAAATGAAATATTAATGTATTTGCGTAAGCTTGCGCAAAGAAAAAACGAGATTTCGCTCGACGAACCGCTGAATGTAGATTGGGACGGCAACGAACTGTTGCTCTCAGATATTTTAGGCAGCGACAAAAACGAGGTAAACAGGGGGCTTGAGCAAGAGGCTGAACAGGAAGCTTTAATGCAGTGTGTATCTAAGTTGCCGAAAAGAGAGCGTGAAATAATGGAGCTGCGGTTCGGACTGAACGGCGGCACGGAACACACGCAAAAAGAGGTCGCCGACATTCTGAATATATCTCAATCATACATATCACGGTTAGAGAAAAAAATACTTTTAAAACTAAGGCACGATATAGAAAAGGTTACTATGTAAACAAATAATACAAAAATAAAAACAGAAAAAGCCGCAGACAAAAGTCTGCGGCCAATGTTGGCATCTTCCTATTTTTCCGGGCCGTCACCAGCCAA
>JAEEHZ010000012.1 GCA_016281115.1 Clostridiaceae bacterium
AATTCTCCGCAATGGGAATTGACCCTGAGAAAGTTAATTTTGTTATTTGGACTACGACAACATGGACGCTTCCCGGCAATGTTGCAATCAGTGTGGGTCCGAGATTTAATTACGCGATAATCAAGGCAAATGACGAATATTATGTAATGGCAGAAGAGCTTTATAAAAACGCTTTTGCCGATGCTGAGATCGAAGACTATGAGGTTGTAGGCACAATAAAGGGCAGTGAGCTTGAATACATGAAAACAGCTCATCCGTTCCTAAATAGAGAATCTATGGTGATCGTAGGCGACCACGTAACGCTTGAAAGCGGTACAGGCTGCGTTCACACTGCTCCGGGACACGGCGTGGAAGACTTTGATGTTTGCAGAAATTATCCTGAGCTTCCCATTATCGTTCCTGTTGACGCAGACGGCAGACTTACAAAAGAGGCAGGTCAGTTTGAGGGGTTGCTCACAGGCGATGCGAACAAGCCGATAGCTATGTATCTCAAAGAGACAGGCGCGTTGTTTGCGCTTAAAAAAATAATCCACCAATATCCCCATTGCTGGAGATGCAAAAACCCTGTGCTGTTCAGAGCTACCGACCAATGGTTTTGCAGCGTTGACGACTTTAAAGAGGAAGCCGTAAAGGCAATTAAAACCGTTAAGTGGATACCCGCCTGGGGCGAGGACAGAATTACATCAATGGTTCGCGACCGTAAAGATTGGTGTATTTCACGTCAGCGTAAGTGGGGCGTTCCGATACCGATATTCTTCTGCAAAAAGTGCGGAGAGCCACATATAAACAAAGAGGCAATGCTTGCCGTTTCAAAGATATTCAAAGAACACGGAAGCGATGCCTGGTATTATATGTCCGCGGAAGAGATGCTCCCCAATGGAACGGTATGCTCAAAGTGCGGAAACGACACATTCGATAAAGAAAAAGATATAATGGACGTATGGTTCGACAGCGGAAGTAGCCATTTTGCCGTTTGCGGTGAAAGAGAAAATCTCCGCTGGCCTGCCGATCTGTATTTAGAGGGAGCAGACCAATACAGAGGTTGGTTCCAGTCGTCACTTCTTACATCTGTTGCCTGTAAGGGCTGTGCGCCTTACAAAGCCGTGCTTACCCACGGATGGGTAGTTGACGGCGAGGGCCGAAAGATGTCCAAGTCTCTCGGCAACGGAATAGACCCGCAGGAAGTTGTTGACCAGTACGGCGCAGATGTACTCAGACTTTGGGTAGCGTCAAGCGATTATCACGCAGATATTCGCATAAGCAAAGATATATTAAAGCAGTTGTCTGAGGCATACAGAAAGATACGCAACACCGCGAGATATATTTTGGGCAACTTAAGCGACTTTAACCCCGACAAAGATATGGTTGACACAGATAAGCTTTTGCCAATTGACAAATGGGCTATTTATAAGCTCAATGAGCTTATAGACAAAGCCAAAGAGGGCTATGAAGCTTATGAGTTCCACAATGTTTTCCACAGTATACACAATTTCTGTGTTGTTGATATGTCTAACTTCTATCTTGATGTTTTGAAAGACAGATTGTACACGGAGGGCGCAAAAAGCGAGCTTCGCCGCGCAGCGCAAACTACTATGTATATCATACTTGACGCTATGGTTCGTCTTGTATCGCCTATTCTGGCATATACATCTGATGAAATTTGGCAATATATGCCTCATTCCTCAGAGTGTGACAAAGAAAACATCGTGTTCAACTCAATGCCCGAAAAGGTAAATATTGATCTTGACAACGAGTTTATCAGCCGTTGGGACGGTATCCACAATTTGCGCGACACCGTTAAAAAATCAATTGAAACGGCTGTTAAAGAAAAGATGATACGCTCGTCTCTTGAAGCTAAGATCAAACTTTGCGCATCGGGCGATGAATATAAGTTCATTAAATCGGTAGAGACAGAGCTGCCTGCGGCGTTTATCGTTTCGCAAGTCGAGGTTTGTGAAAAAGAAAGCGGCGAGCTTGAAACGGAAGTTCTTCGCGCGGACGGCGAGAAATGCGCGCGTTGCTGGAGCTTCAGCCACACGGTGGGCTGTAACGCAAAATACGCCGAGATATGCGAGCGCTGCGCAAACGTGTTATTGTCATTAGAAGATAAATAATTAAAGTTTTTATACGAATTGTCATGCATCGTTAATTGCCTTGACAAAAAATATAATAATATATAAAATAATCAGGAGACGCAGTTGCGCTCCTGATTGCTTTTTGTAAAAGGCAACAGGGCTGCTGCCCGAAAGCAACAGCCCTGCGCAGGCTAAACGCCTGAGAGTGGTAGGTAGCTATCAGCCGCAGCATCCACAGCCGCCGCCGTTAGACTCATTACCGCAGCAGCATGAAAGCAAAACTATGAGAAGAATGATCCAAGTACAGCTGTTGTTGCCGAATAAGTTGTTGCACATATGTGTTTTCCTCCTTTCATTCTTTACAATACATCTTATTACGGACAAGTTATTTGTGTTACACAAATTTTTATATTTATTTTTAGGGTGATGTTTTGAAAAATACAGGAGTGTATATCCATATTCCGTTTTGTTCATCAAAATGTCCTTACTGCGATTTTTATTCATTAAAGTACAGCGACGCCGAAGCCGATAAATACACTGAGGCGTTGATTAAAAGAATCGAGTTTTACAAGGACCTGCCTGTAAGCTCGATATATTTCGGCGGCGGAACACCGGGGATTATGGGCACACAGCGGATTAGTGCAATACTTAACACAATTAAAAACACCCTTTCACTTGCCGATGATGCCGAAGTGACTATAGAATTAAACCCCGAATCTGCCGATAAGCTTAATTTTACCGAATTAAAAAAAGCGGGCATAAACAGACTGTCGATAGGCTTGCAGTCTGCCGACAAAGGTGAACTTAAATACCTCGGCAGACTTCACAGCGCGTCTTTGGTGGAGCAAACTGTTAAACGCGCTCAAAATGAAGGCTTTGACAATATATCGCTTGATATTATGCTCGGCACTTCTCACCAAACAAAGCAAAGCCTTAAAAGCACAATAAACTTTTGCGCCGCGCTCAATGTTCAGCACATTTCGGCTTATATTTTGAAAATAGAAGAAAACACGCCTTATTACACTCACCGTGAAAAATTCGTTTTCCCGAATGAGGATGAACAGGCAGAGCTTTATGAGTTTGCCGTAGCGGAGCTTGAAAAAGCGGGATTTCATCAATATGAGATTTCCAATTTTTGTAAAGACGGTTATTATTCACGCCACAATATGCTTTATTGGAACTGTGATGAGTATATCGGTATAGGACCTTCGGCACACTCGTTTTTCAAAGGCAAAAGGTATTATACGCCCCGAAGCCTTGAAGACTTTTATAATGATAAAACTGTGCAAGACGGAGATGGCGGAACTCAAGAAGAATACGCAATGCTTCGGCTGAGATTAAAAAATGGTCTTAACGAGGCCGATTATTATAATAGATTCGGTAAAAA
>JAEEHZ010000123.1 GCA_016281115.1 Clostridiaceae bacterium
CTATATCGATCCCCGTCTTTTCACTTAGGATTTTATAGAACAATCCGTCGTCAAGCTTAAAGGTTATTTCACAACATCCGTTGCTCAAATCTATTGAGTTGATCTCACCGTTTTCAATGCACTCGCATTTAGTTATGTTATCGCACAGATCCTGCATTTGGCGTATTTTTTCAGCTTTTGAAGCTGCGCTTTTCACACTGTCATATATGCTCTGTTTTACGGGATCGTCACTATCAAGCATTGAAACCCAAGAAGGCATATTTACACTGACCTTCTTTATCGGGAACTCAAACAGTATTTGTGCAAGAATACGTTTTATTTCATTCTCGTCAAGCTCTGTGCAGCTTATCGGCAACACAGGCACCTGATACTCAGCCGCGAGCTCCGCGGCAAGCTCTATTGCCTCCTGCGAGCCGGGGTCTACTGTATTGAGAAGTATTATAAAAGGCTTGTTTATCTCTTTTAATTCACTTATTATCTGTCTTTCGGCTTCGCGGTACTCTTGTGACGGTATATCTGTAATGCTGCCGTCCGTCGTTACCACAAGCCCTATGGTAGAGTGGTCTGTAATAACCTTTCTCGTGCCTGTTTCGGCTGCCAGAGCGAACGGTATTTCCTCTTCGCTCCATGGTGTTCGCACCATTCTGGGAGCTTCGTCTTCAAGATATCCGTTTGCGCCGGGAATAACATAGCCCACACAGTCAATCATTCTCACCTTAAATGAGGTATTATCACCGATATTGATTTCAACTGCCTGCTCGGGAACAAATTTTGGCTCGGTCGTCATAACCGTTTTTCCTGCCGAAGATTGCGGCAGCTCATCAAGAGCTCTTGTACGCTTGTTTTCATCTTCAATGTTGGGTATAACAAGCGTTTCCATAAACTTTTTTATAAATGTTGACTTGCCGCTGCGCACAGGTCCCACAACACCGATATATATGCTTGAGTCTGTTCGGGTTGCTATGTCTTTATAAAGATTTCTTTCTTCCATATGTTTTGTTCCGCCTTTCATTGTCATTGTTTGTACAAATATATGCATATAGTTGTACCATTATGATAACTACACAAAAAACAAAACAAAAAATTCCCTGCACGCAATTAATTACAAATTGAGTGCAGGGATAATATTTATATATCTTATTTATCAATCTACGGTAATGCTTGCTATAATTGCCTGAACATCAGCGTCTGTAAGAGCTATTTTGCCCTCGGACATTTCAAGCCAAATGCTTATCTGGAACTGATCTTCGCCTTCTTCGCCTGTCCACAATGTAGCAATGGGATAACCTATGCTTTTCGCGGTAAAGCCGTTCCAGGTGCGTCCGCCTATTTCCATCGGCTCAAGATCAACAGGCTCGTCATACCACTCGGAAGACGGTGCTGAAAGATATGAGTCTTTGTCATAATAATAAATGATCATATAAGGATGTGAAAGTATATCAAGCTCGCTTTCGCCGCCCTTGCAGATCTCGACCTTTGTCGGGTCTGTACTGTCACTGTCGGAAGAAAACATATCGGTCATCTTAAATGCTTTCCATCCTGCCGGAACATCTACACTGAATTTTGTTGTGTCATATTTGGTCGTGCTTGCCGCGATATCTTCCGATGAAGCGCTTGTAAGGTCTTTGGTATCTCCCCCGCACGCTGCCAAAGCAAGCAGCATAGCAATAGCCAAAACGGCTGCCAACAGTTTTTTCATGGTTCATTTCTCCTTTAAAATTATTTATGTACACCGGCAAAGCCGATAAACACCGCTTAAATATTTCCTTTAATTGGATTATACACAAAGTCAGCGTAACATCAATAATTGTTAAAACATTGTAATATAATAATTATTTCTTTACGTCTCCCCTGTCAACGCACACGCTGTATCCTGCTTTGAATACGATATTTTGAAGCTTTTCATAGTGTGTCTTGTCCGCAGTTTCGTGCCGCAGCAGATATCTGTCGGCCCCTGCGTCAAAAAGGGATTTATAAGACTCACGGCTTCTCTCGCCCAAAGACAGCGCCCCGTCATCTACGTTATTATTCTCTCTTAATTTTTTAACTGTTTTTCTATATTCAACAAATTATATTTCTCATTTTACAAAAGCCTGTCGGCAGCAAGCATAATACCGAGCTTTGCACTGTGAAAATTAAGTCCGCCCTGCAAAAAAGCCGCATAAGGTTCTCTCAAGGGTCCGTCTGCGGAAAGCTCAGACGTTGCACCCAGTGTAAACGCACCTGCCGCCATAATAATTTTATTGTCGTAACCCGGCATATCGGAAGGCTCGGGAGTTACAAAGCTGTCAACGGGAGCAGCCTGCTGAATACCTTTGCAAAAGTTTATAAGCGCCTGTTCGCTTTCCGTTATAACCGCCTGAATTATATCTCCGCGTTTTTCGTTATACCGCGGCATGACCTTAAAGCCCATAAGCTCAAACAAGGCGGCAGCAAAAACAGCTGTTTTCAAGTTTTCACCCGTAACGTGCGGCGCGTTAAACGCACCCATAAGCATTTCTCTGTTAAGACCGAGCGTTGCCCCAACTTCTTTGCCGAGTCCCGGCGTTGTAAGACGGTACGCGCATTTTTCAACAAGGTCTTTTTTTCCTGCAATGTAGCCGCCTGTCGGAGATATTCCCCCGCCTGCGTTTTTTATCAGCGAGCCCGCCATAATATCTACGCCGTATTTAAGCGGAGAATCGTATTCCGTAAACTCGCCGTAGCAATTATCGAGCATAACTATGGCAGTCGGGGCTTTATTTTTGCCTGTGGATGCGAGCTTTGCGATTGTATCATTAACAAGTGAAGGCCTCAGGTCATAACCTATTGACCTTTGGATATACAGCACCTTTACATCAGACGTTATTCTCTCATTTATTGCGTCATAATCGGGTGTGCCGTCAGGCAATAAAGGAATATAGTCAAATTCTATTCCAAAATCTTTAAGCGAGCCATCGCATTTTTCGTCTCCGAAGCCCAATACTCCCAAAAGGGTATCGTATGGCTTTCCCGTCAGGCAAACGATCTTGTCACCGGGTCTCAGAAGACCGAAAAGCGCCACTGTCAGCGCATGAGTACCGCACACAAAATTATGCCTTACAAGGGCGTCCTCGGCGTCAAATACGTACGAATATATTTCGTCTAAGGCCTCTCTTCCCCGGTCGCCGTAGCCGTAACCCGTTGATGCAAAAAAGTTGCTTTCGCTTACTTTTGCCTTTTGGAACGCCATTAGCATCTTTTGCTGGTTATATTCTTGTATGCTCTCAATTTCCTCAAACTGTTTACGGCACATTTTAAGCGCCTGATCGGCTAATTCCAGTGTTTTATTCTTAAACTCAAAACCCGAATATATCATTTTTATCCCCGTTGTTTTATATATTTACTTACTGTGCTGTTGCATTATGTATTTTTTCTTGATTTTCTTTTACAAATCCGTCCTCTACGATCGGGCAAGCTCCCGCAGGCACCATAAAGTTGACCGCCTCGGGAACAACTTCTGCGACAAAATGATTGTTTTCCACTATTTCGCCGTCGAGCGTTATTGCAAAGCCCTCGGGTGCGATGACCTCCACCTTTTTGCCGCGTTTGTATTTCATGATCGATGCAAACTCGGGATTATCAAGATGCTTTCCGTCTGTATAATCCTTTACAAGCTTTATAAATTTAAACCTTGATACCGGCGTAATAAGGCACACGTCGAGCATACCGTCGTCTAAAGTTGCTTTAGGCGCACATCTGAAAGCGCCGCCCACATATTGTGCGTTGGCTATGGTGCAAAGAAGCATTTTATCTTCATTAAGAGGAATACCGTCTACCTTTACAACACATTCGTTTTTCATAGCCGTAAACAAGGCTTTAACAACACCTGTAGTATATGCGCGTTTTCCGCCGATTATAGGCTTGCGGCGAACATTTGTCATAGTTTGGCAAACTGCGGTGTCAAAGCCAAAGTTTACAATGTTAACAGAATATCTGTCTCTTACTTTTATTACGTCAATTTTGTGCGGTGTTCCGTTTATAAGATTATCTATATTCAAGAATTTTTCGATTCCGCCGTAATACTTGACAAAATCGTTTCCGCTTCCGCAAGCATAAATCGACACATAAGCATAAGGAAATCCTACAACTCCGTTTATGACCTCATTGAGCGTACCGTCTCCGCCGCAGGCATAAAAGCAAACTTCTTCGTGATGGGCAGAACAGTATTGCTTGATAAAACGGGTAGCGTCTCTCGGAGCCGTAGTACGGTAGATCTCGTAGTCAATCGTATTGTCGTATTTTTTCAGGCTTTCGTGAATGATATTTTCGTGATCAGTTTGTCCTGCCTTGGGATTTACTATAAATATGTGCTTCATTTTCGGCGTCCTCCTAAAAAATTGGTTTTTAACAAAAGCTTAACGATGCAAGCATTATTCCGATAAAATATAATCCGCTGTTCATTCGTAAAATTAATTTGGACTTACGAAAAATTTTATATGTAACAAGCAAATAATCGGATATCATAAACATAATAAGTCCTATTCCGAATATTTTCTCAGATAATTCAGTACCGGTTACGGCAATGGCAATACCGAGACTTCCGTGTAAGGTTACCGTTATAAGATATATGGGTAGCTTTATACCATATTTTTTATAATTCATTTTTAAAAACTTAATCGCTAAAAGATATGAAACAAAAACCGCTGCAAAAATTATTGCACACCACCACACTTGTGAAAAGGCGATATTATTATTTGCGAGCAATAAAAACGAATATACAGTAAAGCATAGGTTTCCGACAGAGAAAACGACCGCTCCCTTTACAAAATCAAAAAGCAGGATAATATCCGCAAAAAAACAAAATACAAAGGCGCAAAGTGCCATTATGCTCATAAGGCTCAATACTGTACCGTTTGCAAAAAAGCAAATAAGAAAGTTTGTAACAAACATTGCAGAAAGAGCAGTTTTGTTTACGGCGCGTTTTGTGAAATTGCCGCCTGTCTCGTTTTTAAAATAGAAAAGCAACAGTAAAACATACAATGAACAAAATATTATGTAAAACAGCTTCATAAAATTTCCTCCTTAATTACAGCATCCCGGTAATGTGAAACCGTGTTTGTTTCTGCTGCCGTCGCGTGTGTATTCGCCAAAGAAAAAAACTTCAAGCTCATCTATTCTGCGGTAAAGAAGTCCTGATACGCAGCTGCCGCCCGCTTTGTGCCACTGCAAAAACTCCGCGGCAAAGGTATTCATTTTTATATTGGCAAGGCTTCCTGTTGCGCTTGCGTTATAGTTAACAAGGTATTTTGAACTGCAATAACCTATTAAACCGCTTGAAAGCTTTATTTTATACCAGCTTGTATTGTAAAGCTTTGTGTCGGCAAGTGTAACTGTATCTCCGTTTTTGAGTACCGCCACAATATTATAGTCTGTTCCCGGACCCGAGCGAACATTAAGAGAGTCATCTACATTTACTCTCATAACATCGCCAACCTTGGGTTCTGCGGCGACAGCATTGCTGTCTTTGGACGAAG
>JAEEHZ010000124.1 GCA_016281115.1 Clostridiaceae bacterium
AGCTGGCTAGAGCATCCGGTTCATACCCGGCAGGTCGTTGGTTCAAATCCGACTTCCGCTACCATCGGCCCGTTGGTCAAGTGGTTAAGACACGGCCCTTTCACGGCTGTAACATGGGTTCGAATCCCGTACGGGTCACCATTACAATATTATCCGAACCGCTGATGTTCGTGATAACAAAAAAGATCCCGCAGTAAATACTGCGGGATCTTTTTGGAAATCTTTTTTATAAAAATATTTGTAAAAAGCCTTGACAAATAATTTTTTTTGGATATAATGTTATATGTTATATAACATAGAACAAAAAGGAGGTGAGGCGTAATTGAAAGCAAAAAAAGTTGATAAAACTGTTGAAAGGAATAAGAAAAAACTTGGCAAAAAAATATGTTTCTTACGAGGGAAAATGTCACAGCGCGAATTAGCAAAACAAATTAAACTGTCAAATTCAAATCTTAAGTATATAGAAGACGGAGTAAATGCACCGACTCATGAAGTTTATGAAAGTATAATAAAGGCTTTATCTCCATCCTCTAAAGAACGAAATGAAATGGATAAATTGTTTTCTTCAATACGAAAAACGCCTCCCCCTGATGTATGTAACATCATTATTAGAACAGAAGGAATGAATGACGTTATTAGACTCATTGACGGAATACCGCTTGATAATAAACAGCTTGAACAAGTCAAAACGCTATTCATGTCTTTCAAAGAAAAAGCAAAGGAGTAATGAAAAATGGCTGATAATAAATACGTTGATGTAATACTTGATAATAAAACCGTTGATGTAAGTAAAGAGGTTGGATTAGTCTGGTCTATAGCCAACTCTTTAAGAGGTGCTTATACATCTGACAAATATAAGGATGTCATTATTCCTATGGTGATTATCCGCCGCTTTGAATGTGCGCTTGAGGATAAAAAGGAAAAGGTGTGTGCGAAGTATAACGAAAACAAAGCTTATCCTTCGGCTATATTATGTCAGGTTTCAGGTTATCCATTTTATAATGTGAGCGGATTTGATTTAAAGAAACTGTTGAATGACAGTGATAATATTGCAGGAAACTTTAAGGAATATATAGAGGGTTTTTCGGCTAATATTCAGAAAATCCTTAAAAACCTTGAGTTCTCTAAACAAATTGAAAAAATGGATAAAAATAATCGGTTGTTTGGCGTTGTCAAAAAGTTTTCTGAACTTGATTTATATCCAAACAGCATTGATAGCATAAAAATGGGTTATATTTTTGAAGATATTATCCGCCGCTTTTCAGAAAATGCCGAAGCAGGCGACCATTATACTCCGAGAGAAGTTATTCGGCTCATGACAAATGTTCTTTTAGCAGAAGGGTGCAATGACCTCCTGACGGAAGAAGGCAAAATAGCAACAGTTTTGGACGCAGCCTGTGGGTCAGGCGGAATGCTTTCTACGGCTTATGACTTTTTGCGCCATTATAACAAGGCCGTTGACGTTCGCTTGTTCGGACAGGAAATAAATCCTGAATCATATGCAATCTGTCTGGCCGATATGCTTATTAAAGGACAAGACACACGCAATATCATTGGCGGTGACGAAGGAAACACACTTATACGTGATTGCTTCCCGAATCAAAAAGTGCGGCTCGTAATCATGAACCCGCCGTTTGGCACACCTTGGGGTGGCAAGGATGCTCCCGATGGGCAGGAATATGCGGTCTGCGCAGAATTTAAGCCTGACGGAAGGTTTGCACACGGTCTTCCTGGAACGGGCGATGCACAGCTGCTTTTTATGCAGCACGCCATAAATAAGCTTGACCGAGATGGACGTGCGGCAATTATCTCAAACGGCTCGCCATTATTTTCGGGCGGTACAACAAGCGGTGAAAGTCAAATCCGAAGATTTATGCTCGAAGAAGATTTAATTGAAGCAATTATAGCATTGCCGTCACAGCTTTTTTATAACACGGACATCGGAATTTATGTATTTATTCTTTCAAAAAACAAGAGAAAAGACAGACGGGGCAAAGTCCAGCTTATCAATGCGGTTGATATGTGGAAACCTCTCCGAAAATCCTTGGGTAAAAAGCGCAGAGAAATTGACAGGGAAAGCATTACAAAAATCACGCAGCTTTACGCCGACTTTAAAGAAAACGAATATTGCAAGATATTCCCCGTGGAAGAGTTTATGTATAAAGAGTATTCTGTTTATCAACCGCTGCAGCGCAAAGCGGTAATTGATACAGACAGTATTGAAAAACTCCGCACAAGTGCATATTTTACAAGTAATGTCCATGTTTTTAATGAGGCGGAATTTGAAGAATTGAAAGAGATGACTCCGCGCAGTGTAAAAGACGAAAAGAAATATCAAAAATATCTTAAAGGGCAAAAATTTGTAAAAGAAGTTCTCGATACATTGGAAGAAAACAAGTCGGACAAGATATATCTTGACTTCAGTGATTTTACAAAGCACTTGAAAAAGCTGTTATCCTCTATTGACGGTTACACGGCAAGCAGAATGAATTCAATAGCCATGACAATGTCGGAAATGTGCAAAACCGCAGTAATTCAAAAAGACAAAAACGGCAATGTGATACCCGACCCGACAACAAAAGATACGGAGATAATAAAGCTTACAAAGGATGCGGAGGAATACTTTGAAGAAGAAGTATATCCCCATGTTCCCGATGCAATGTGGTTTGATGAGAACAAGAAGGGCGCGGAATTTCCGTTTACAAGGTTCTTTTATAAATATCAGGAGCCTGAAAAGGCTGACGATTTGTTGGCACAATTTATGGAGCTTGAAAAATCGTTGGCAGAAAAAATCTCAGCCCTGCAGGAAAGTGAGGTTTTATAATGGCAGAACAAATGAAACCGAGCGGAATTGACTGGATAGGAGATATACCTGAATCATGGAATACAAAGAGAATTAAATATATTGCTTCGCTCAAAGGAAGAATAGGTTGGCAGGGATTAACATCTGATGAGTATACAGATGAAGGACCATATCTTATAACAGGCATAGACTTCATAGATGGCAGAATTGATTGGGAAAACTGTGTACATATTACAAAAGAAAGATGGGAGGAAGCACCAGAAATACACATAAAAAACGGAGACTTATTAATTACAAAAGACGGAACTGTTGGAAAAGTTGCGATTGTTAATAAATTGGAAGGTAAAGCATCATTAAATAGTGGCGTGCTTTTAATCAGAACAATTGACGGTTTCAATAAAAGATTTTTGTTCTGGGTGTTGCAGTCTGAAGAATTTTGGACTTGGTTTCGTTTGAAAAACGCAGGAAACAGCACGATTGTTCATTTATATCAAGGAGATTTTGCAGAATTTAGTTATACGTTTCCAAGCCATAGAGAACAACAACTGATTGCAGATTTTCTTGATGATCGTTGTGCACAGATTGACAGCATTGCCGACGATTTGGAAAAGCAAATTGAGATTTTGCAAAAGTATAAGAAATCATTCATTACGGAAACGGTCACAAATGGACTTGATAAAACCGTTCCGATGAAAGATAGCGGAATTGACTGGATTGGTGAGATACCAGAGAATTGGGATGTGAAACGGCTTAAATTTACTCTTGAATTGTGTAATGACAATATGAAAGTAGGTCCGTTTGGTAGTGCTTTATCAGGCAATGACTATACCGATCATGGCAAATGGGTCTACAATCAAAGAATTGTTTTAGACAACAATTTTCAAGAAGGAGATGCGTTTATTTCGGAAGAAAAATATGCCGAAATGCGAGGATTTTCTGTTAGATCAGGCGATATTCTTATTACTACACGTGGTACAATAGGAAAAACTGCTATTGTGCCGAACAACGCCCCCGAAGGTATATTACATCCTTGTATAATTAAATTTAGAGTAAATAGCGATTATATTGAACCGCAACTATTGCAAATGATTTTTAATGAAACTGATTTTGTAAAAGAACAATTCGTTTTATTGAGTAATGCCACAACGATTGAAGTTATTTACTCATATTCATTAAAAGACATTATATTGCCCATTATTCCAAAAAGAGAACAAGAAGAAATACTTAATTATATAATTGGTAACTGTGAAAAAATTGATGATATTATGCAAAAGAAACAGAAGCAACTTGAAACAATCAAACAACACAAAAAATCTCTAATTTACGAGTATGTAACAGGCAAAAAGAGGGTAAAGGAGGCGTTATAAATGGCAATCAAAAGCGGGCAATTAAAGGAACGAGCAGACTATCAGGCATACATACTGGAAATGCTTGAAAAGGACAACAAATATAGAATAAGACCCGCAACGGCTTACAATCCGGGTTTTGGCATGGACACGGAATTATTATTCGCATTTTTGGAAGCCACGCAGAAGGATGAGCTTTCACATCTTGAAAAGCTGTATAAAGAAAGGACAAGGCAGACTGTCTTAAATTATATCAACAACGAAATAAACAAGAAAAACAGAAGTCTGCTTGATGTGTTAAAACACGGAGTTGAATTTGACAACGGCGTTACTTTAAACCTGATGTACCGCAAACCTGCATCGAAACTCAGTGTTAAAGGCGAAGAACTGTACAAAAAGAATATTTTATCCGTTATGGAAGAGGTTTACCATAAGGATGGCGAAAGAATTGACCTTGTTATATTCTTAAACGGTATCGCTATCTTTACCTTTGAACTGAAGTGCAATACAAGCGGTCAGAATTATGAGGACGCAATCCGTCAGTACAAATATGAACGGGATTTCAAAACTCGTCTTTTAAAATTCAAAGCAGGCTGCCTTGCTCATTTTGCTATGGATTTGAATGAGGTTTATATGTGCACGAAACTAAAAGGAAAATCCTCATCCTTTCTGCCGTTTAATATGGGTTGCGGCAAAGGTATTAATTCAGGCAAAGGAAATCCGCACAACGAAGACGGAATCAATGTTTCTTATATGTGGGAAGATATTTTGAAAAAAGATACGGTATTATATCTTATAGATAAAATTATATTCCTTCAAAAAGAGAAAGAGAAAAATCCCGATACCGGGAAAACCGAAATAAAAGAAACGCTGATATTTCCCCGTTATCATCAGTTTAATGCCGTCAGAAAGCTCGTAAATGACATTGTTGAAAATCGTACCGAAAAGAACTATCTGATTGAGCATTCTGCGGGCAGCGGAAAAACAAACACGATCGCATGGCTTGCACACAGATTATCCTCGCTGCATGACGCTGAAGATAATGCAATTTTCAGCACGATATGTATTATGACCGACCGTATTGTGGTTGACAGACAGCTTCAAAATGCAGTTTTGGCATTGGAACACAAATCGGGTCTTATTAAAGTTATGGATGACAAGTGTTCGTCTACAGACCTTTCCGAAGCTTTAAGCGGTAACACAAAAATCATTGTTACCACCATACATAAATTTATGTATATAAAAGATTTGGTGAAAGAGCAAAAAAATAAGACATTTGCAGTAATTATAGATGAAGCCCATTCCTCAACAGCGGGTTCTGCAATGGAATCTGTAACTCATGTGCTTTCAAAAGGAAAAAAGAATAACCCAGATGAAGATGAGATGTCAATGGCAGACATTATTGAAGATGAGATTACCCGTAGCGGAAAGCAGCCGAATGTTTCAATGATTGCTTTTACCGCTACGCCGAAGCCGACAACACTTCAGCTTTTTGGATGCCTTAACGAAGAAGGTAAAAAAGTTGCCTTTGACCTTTATTCCATGAAACAAGCCATAGAGGAAGGGTTTATTCTTGACGTTTTAAAAAATTATGTTACTTATAAAACATATTTTAAAATAAATAAAGCCATAGAAGACGACCCTGAACTCGAAACTATCACAGCAAAACGGAAAATCGCAAAATATATTGAATTACATGATACGAATATAGCGCAGAAAGTGGAAATAATTATTGAGCATTTTAGAAATAATATTATAAAAGAACTTGACGGGAAGGCAAAAGCTATGGTTATAACCTCATCTCGTCAGGCGGCAGTGAAATACAGAAACGAATTTGAATCTTATATTTCAAAGCACGGTTATACGGGCATTAGGGCATTGGTGGCTTTTTCGGGCAAAATCACATTAGACGGCAAGCAATATACAGAAGCAGTTATGAACGGAATATCAGAAGAAGATTTGCCGAAAGCATTTGATACAAACAGCTATCAGGTTTTGCTTGTTGCCAATAAGTATCAGACAGGGTTTGATCAGCCTAAACTTTGCGCCATGTATGTAGATAAAAAGTTGCGCGGGGTGAATGCCGTGCAAACCTTATCAAGGCTTAACCGCATTTGCGCTCCGTACGATAAAAAGACATTTGTTTTGGACTTCAAAAATGAATATGCAGATATTCAGGATTCTTTTGCTCCGTTTTATACGGAAACCGTACTTTCGGAAACAATCACACCTTCGGACATAAGGGCGGTTGAATCGCAGGTGGATCAGGACTGTTTCTTGGATATAGACGATATAGAGGAGTTTAATGAATACTTATATCAAGAAAAAAGAAGTTCAAAGGATAAAGCAAAAATGTGGTCTTTGCTTGACAAATCGTTGCAAATTATCAACAAACATTCGGACATCGAAAAACTGGAAATACGCGCGACAATCAAAAGATTTATTCGTTTTTACAGTTTCTTGATTCAGGCTACCTGTTTTGAGAGTGTTGATTTGCATAAAAAGTATAATTTCTTATCATATCTTGTAAAAGAAATTGAAGTCGGCGGAAGCGGAAACGACTTTGATATTGCAGATAAAATAACCGCTTCAAATTTCAGACAAAAGAAAACGGGTGAGCAGAGTGCTGAAATTGAGTCAAAGCCTGAAGTTGAGCTACC
>JAEEHZ010000125.1 GCA_016281115.1 Clostridiaceae bacterium
CACAACGGCAGGGGAAAGCCCACAAACAGCGAATTTATAGCAATGATATCCGACAAACTAAACCTTCAATTAAAAAATGCGGGATAAAATTTATGAAATAGTTCATAACAAAACAAGCCGTGGGAAATTATGTTTCCTGCGGCTTGATATTTTTTCTGCATTTAAAATCGGTTATACTAATTGCCTTTCATTGCTTTTATAATTTGCATTACTGTGCCGATATTAAAAAAATAATACGAATATTTACCCACGTTTGTCCATAAGTATTATTAACACCCGAACAATAAAAGGAAAATTAACATGAGTAACGCGTTTAAAGATAAGCTGTCTTTTGCATTTTCGGTGCTTCCCGCAAAGGCAAAAGAAATTGCCGAAAGACTTGATAACAATATAATAAACGATATATGCGAAATAAGGCTCAGGGCAAATCGCCCGCTTTTGATTTCACTGAAAAGCGAAAAAATGCTCCTTACACCCGAAGCTCGCCTTACAAGAAATGAAAACGAAGCTTTTGTTGTTTCGGCGGCGATGATACACGAGGCTTTTAACAGACTGTGCAACTTTTCGGTATACAGCTTTCAAAAAGAGCTTGTCGACGGTTATGTAACGATAAAAGGCGGTCACAGAGTAGGCGTTTGCGCGACAGCGGTCTATGACGGCGAAAGGCTTACAACGGTAAAAGACGTAACTTCTCTTAATATCCGTGTGGCGCGTGAAGTACCGTTTTGTGCAAAAAAAATTTACGAAAATACCGGTTATTACGAAAAAGGAGTTTTGATATCGGGCCCTCCCGGGTGCGGAAAAACAACCGTTTTGCGTGACTTAGCACGTGCGGTTTCTATAAAAAACAAAAATGTGACAATTATAGATGAGCGCGGAGAAATATCAGGCGCATTCGGGGGCGTTGTCTATAATGATGTGGGTATGTGCGATGTTTTGAACGGGTACACAAAAAGCGACGGTATTATGCGCGCGATAAGATGTTTAAACCCTGATATTGTAGTCTGTGACGAAATAGGAACCGAAAAAGACTGCAAGGCGATAGCCGAAGCGATCAACACAGGGGCAGCAATAGCGGCGACCTTTCACGCAGACAGTGCCGAGGGTATATTAAACGCAAAAAGAGGACGGGATCTGCTTTCAACAGGAGCTTTTAAAACAATTGTAATGCTCAGCGGCGGTGCAAAACCGTCCGAGATCAACGGGATATATAAGGTTACATCAATTGAACCTGTTAAACTGACCCGAACAGAGTAAGGGATGAAAAAATGATAAAAATATTCGGATTTTTGATACTGTCGCTTTGCGGCGCTTACGCAGGGCTTTTAAAATCAAATCAATTAAAAAACCGTGTTGATTTTTATGATAAATACATAATGTTCATAACACATATAAAGGTCTCCGTGTCATTTTCGGCAGATATTTTGGAGGAAATATTGCAAAAAGCAGACATGCCTTATTTTGATTTGTACTGTGCCCGGATCTTTGAAAATTTGAATAACGGTGATCCTTTTTACGACTCTTGGTGCGGCGCTTTGGGGACATTAAACAAAGACGGGTTTTTAGATATCAAAGATCTCAATTTGATAAAGGATTTCGGAAAAGGGTTGGGAACAAGCGATATAAGCGGTCAAATATCTTGTTGCGAGCTCGCGGCGGCAAAGGCGGAAGCGGCATACAAAGCTTATAAAGAAGAATACAAAAATAAATCTAAGCTCTATAAAATATTAGGCGCAGCGGCAGGTGTCGCGGTTGGGCTTATGATGATATAAAATTTGCAATTAATCGCAAAAGGGAGCGAAAAAGCTATGGATGTTGATATGATATTTAAAATAGCCGCTGTTGGGATAATAGTAGCGGTGCTTAATCAGGTGCTTATACGCAGCGGAAGAGAAGAACAGGCAATGATGACCACTTTGGCAGGGCTTATAGTGGTGCTTATGATGATAGTTACGCAGATAAGCAATTTGTTTGAAACTATCAAATCTGTGTTTGACTTATGATGAGCTATGCGTCTATATGCGGAATCTGTATAGTAAGTGCCGTTATAGCTCTTGCGCTGAAAAAATATAACCCCGAGATCTCACTTCTTGCCTCGGTGGCGGCAGGGGCTGTGTCTGCGTTAATAATTATACAAAGCATAACGCCCGTTTTAAGCGAGATAAACAATCTTTTGGATATGGCGCAGCTAAGCGGAGAGTATTCTCAAATTTTGTTTAAATCTCTCGGTATATGCTTACTGTGCCAATTTTCCTCCGATGTGTGTGAGGACGCAGGAGAAAAAGCCCTTGGTTCAAAGATAATGCTGGCAGGTAAAGTATCGGTACTGCTTATAACACTTCCGCTCATAAAAATAATAACTAAAACCGTAATAGAGCTGATCTCGGGGCAATAAATTCAGGTAACAGATCATTAAAAGTAACGGAGACAAAAATGAAAAGGACAATAATACTGTTGTTTGCCGCAATTATATTAATTATTATATTTCCTCCGGCGGCGCACTCATACGGTGTACAGGACACAGATATACCGGTCAATGAGATTTACGAAAACCAAAAAGCCCTTTCAAACGCCCAATCGGTTTATGATTCACTGCCCGAAAGTGTGAAAGATATACTTGCATCTCTGCAAATAAACGGAGTAAATCAAGACGAAATAAGCGCGCTTGATGCCGATAGCTTTGCATGCGTTTTTATGGATATGATTAAAAACGCCTTTTCAGATGAATATATATCCGGGGGCATAGTTATAGGGATAATCCTTTTGTGCGCCATGGTCAATTGCTTTAAAAGCTCACAAGGCGGCAACGGACAAATTTTTGATATTGCGGCTGTAATGTGCTTTTGCGCAGGTATGGTAATACCTATATCAAAGCTTATAGAAACAGGATCGCAGATAATAAGCGATACAACATCTTTTATGACCGTATACATACCCGTAATGGCAGGGCTTATGATATCTTCGGGCCAGGCGGTGTCGGGAGGTGCGTATTATGCGCTTATGATGTCTGCTGCGCAGATATGTTCTTTTTTGTGTTCAAAAGTAATAATTCCTGCTGTAAATATTTTTTTCGCACTGTCGATAGTTTCGGAAATATCGCCTCAAATGGATTCTCAGAGGCTGTGCGACGCCCTTAATAAAGCCATAAAATGGGTGCTTGGCTTTGCAATGAGCATATTTGCGTCGCTTTTTACATTGCAAGGCGTTGTGGGAGGTTACAGCGATAACCTTTCTGCAAGAGCTGTTAAATTTGCTGTCAGAAGCTTTGTTCCCGTTGTCGGCAATGCGCTCAGCGACGTTTACTCAACCGTTACGGCAAGCGTAAAGCTGTTAAAGTCGGGTGTGGGCGTGGTCGCGGTAATGGGAACGGGATTTATATTTTTGCCCGTAATATTAAAATGCTTTGTTTGGATGCTGATACTTACACTAGGCGGGATTTGCGCGGGATTGTTTGATTTAAAGCCAATTTGCGGAATAATTGACGTATGCACAAAAACGCTGAGTTGCTTTGCGGCGGTGTTGCTTTCGGTTATGGCGCTTTTTATAATTTCTACCGCTATGGTGCTTGTTTTCGGCGCAGGATAACAAAAAGGAGAACGAAATATGGAGAATATCGCTTATGCGGCAAAGGTCATATGTATAGCATCGCTGTGTGCCGCTTTACTTAATATTTTTTCACCCGGCGGTGCAATGAAAAAATCATTTAAATACGCACTGGGAGTGTTTGTGCTATGCGCGATAATAATACCCGTAAAAGATGTTGATCTTGATTTATCATCAGTTTTAGAGAATGTATCCTATAAGGAGCTATCGGAAGATTACAGCATTGCAACAGACGGTATCGTAAAAGATGAATTTGGGAGCAGAATTGTTTCAATGATACAAGAACGGCTGAAAAGCCGCGGAATATCAGATTCAAATATTCAAACAGTTACGGATATTGATTCGGACAACTGCATATACATTAAAAAAACAGAAATTTACGTTGATAAAAAATATGCCGATAAAATTTCGGACTTAAAAGCAGATATCGAAAATTATCTCGGAATAAGAGCAGAGATATTTGTAACACGGTAAACCCGGATATATAAAAATGTAAAAAGAAAGGAAAAAGCCGAATACAAAGAATATTCACAAATCGGCTGTAACAGTAAATTATGGATAGCAAAAAACTGTCACAGAGGCTTAACAAAAAGCAGAAAATCATTTTGATAGCGGGAATTGCCGCAATTGCCATGATAATGATGTCGGGGATTTTTACGACAAAAAAAGAGGCTGTGCAAAACTTTACACAGCAGTTTGATATAGAAGAATACAGGGCAAATCTCGAAAGCCGCCTTGCAGACATAATATCGCACATAGACGGCGCAGGAAACACGGGTGTTATGATAACACTTGACAGCGGAAAAGAATATGTTTACGCGCAAAATATGAGTGTTGACGAAAGCTCTGATTCCGACAGCGCAAAACATTCGCAGGAAAACAAATATTACACCGTAAAATCACAGTCAAACGGGGAAGAACCGATACTTATAAGAGAAGCCGAGCCAAAGGTGAGGGGAGTTATTATTGTATGTGAGGGTGCCGACAACAGCGCAGTAAGAGAGACGATAAAGAACGCTGTTGTAAGCATTTTTAACATAGCTGAAAACAAAATCAGCGTAAATAAAATATCAAAATAATAAAGCTTTGGGAGGATAATTTATTATGAAAACCGAGAAAAAAGAGAAAACACAAAAAACATCTAAAATGAAAAGAATAGGAAAGAAACAGCTAGTTTTGGCGGCTCTTGTTATTGCGCTGGGTTCCGCAATTCTTTTAAACTGGCAATTTTCGGACAACAAGTCTTTGCTGGCGGCTTCGTCTAAGCAAAACACGGCAAAAGAGCTGGGAAAAGCACAATACGCCAACGCAACCGCAACCGTAAAAGACAACTCGGACAAGGATACCGACGCAGCGGCGCTTCTCGCAGAAAGCGAAAAGTATTTTTCCGAAGTGCAAAAATCCCGTGACGAGGCTCAACAACAGGTTGTTGATATAGCCACTGAAATACTTAAAAGTACGGAATCCGACGACGCGGCGAGAACCGAGGCGGTCGCGTCAGCCGCAAAGATCGCAAACACCATTCAAAAACAAACTAACATAGAAAACCTTATAAAAGCCAAAGGCTTTTCCGAGTGTATGGTTTATCTCCAAGACGACAGCTGCAACATAGTGGTCAACAAGGGTATGCTAAACGAAGCCCTGGCTGTGGCAATAAGAGATATTGTAAGCAGTCAGGCAGACATAGAGTTTGATAAAATAAGCATAGCAGAGGCGTAACAAACCGAGGTTCGGATCGCTCTTGTTACCCTATTAAAACGCCGGGCAGAAATTCTGTTTTCCGCCCGGCTTAATTAGTATCATCTGTTTTGTAAATAGGAAACGTATTGTTCAAGACACATATCGAGCATACGCATATTTTTGGCGTATTCTTTGCCCACATATCTGAACATCGTATAAGATGCCTCAAACCCCGTATATTCCGTTTTATCCGGGGGATATCTGAGAACAAATCCATATTCGGTGCAGTTGTTATACAGCCATATGTATTCATTCGTTTTGGAAAAATCACTGCCGTTGTCGTCTATGTTAATAATAAGTCCCGTTCTCTGCTCACAGCTTTCGCCGTCGGGTATTTTGTGTATAAGTTCGGCTTCGGCTTTAACATTGCTGTATCCGTAAAGCTGTTCATAGCTTTGTATGGTTTTTTCATATGTTTTTTGCTGTTGCTCATATGATACGTAGCCGCTTTTGATATTAAGAGAAATTCCGTCCTTTTTGGCGGCTGTGAGCATAATGTCCAAGTCTGAGCTTACGGCATTTGAAAGGTATACCCCTTTGCCGTACTCATATAAATTTGGTGTATATGATTCGTTCAGCCTTATGCGCCTGTTTACGAGGATAAGCAGGTCGTCGTTGCCGGGGGTGCTGTCGTCTGAGCTCTGAGCATCGGCGGAGATTATGTTTTCTTTGTCGGTAGAAATACCTTCTATCAGATTCAAATTGAGGTTGCCGTTTGCCATTTGAGAAAGCGCATACACGGAAAATATTACTACCGTGAGAAAAATTGCCGCGCCTATAATTTTAAGCCAGAGCTTCAGCGGCGCGGTTGACGAGTTTTTCTGCATCTTTTTATACGCTTTTAACACCTTTTGGCGTGATGAATTATCGGCTTTGGAAAATTTATATATTCTTAATTTGCTTATTTTATTAACATTGCTTATTTTAGGCTTTTTGTTCTTTTTTCGAGGCGGTTTGGGCATTTTTATGCCCGATGTTTTAATGCGCTTTTCCAAAACAATTCCTCCAATAAAGATCGGTAAGATGATTATACAATATATTTTATATGTTCGCAAATATTTTTAAATGTATGTTCTTAACCGTTTTTATACGGCATATTATTTATAAAATAAATTTAGGGCAGGTTGCGTATGGTGAAAAAGGCATCGGTTTTACTTGTTATCGTATTTGTGCTCACTTTTGCCTCGGGATGCAAACAGAGGGTGATCCAAAGTGCTTCAGACGAGCTTATGATGTATGACTGGAGTTACGAAGGCACAGGCACAATAAGCGCAAAGCTTAACTTTTACGATGACGACACAGCGGCACTGACCGTATATGAAAACGGAGAAAAAACACTCGGAATAAGCGGCGCATGCGTTGTAAACGATGAAACCATAACCATAATGGACGACAGCGCATATTTTGATTTAAGCTTTGACTACAAGCTTACCGACAGCGAATGTATAATCAGTTATGAGGGATTTGAGCTTCCCTTTAAGAAAACAAACAAAATAGAATGAATTTTACAGGGGGATACGTAATGCTTTGGAAAAAAATAATTTCGTTTGCAGTGTGCAGTGCAATTTTAGGCTCGCTGTTTTTTGTTTCTTCGGGTAACGGCATAAGCGCAAAGGCTTTAGAGACTGACAGTATAAAGTCGCCTGCGGCACTGCTTATGGACGCAGACAGCGGAAAAGTGCTGTTTGAGAAAAATGCCCACGATGTCAGGTGCTGTGCGTCAATAACAAAGGTTATGACGCTTCTTCTCGTTATGGAAGCGCTCGACGACGGTAAAATTAAGCTTGACGATATCGTAACATCAAGCGCGCACGCGGCTTCTATGGGGGGCTCCGATATATGGCTCGAAGAAGGCGAGCAAATGACGGTAGACGATATGATAAAAGCTACCGCAGTTGCCTCGGCAAACGACGCCGCAGTTGCGCTTGCCGAATTTATAAGCGGCACCGAGGACAGCTTTGTTGCCGAAATGAACGAAAAGGCAAAACAGCTTGGCATGAAAGAAACTGTTTTCAAAAACTGTAACGGCTTAGACGAAGAAGGCCATGTAACATCTGCTTATGATGTTGCCGTTATGTCGCGTGAGCTTATAAAGCACAAAAAAATATTTGATTATACGAGCATCTGGATGGATGAACTGAGAGACGGAAAAACACAGATAGTAAACACTAATAAACTCTTGAAAAGCTACAAAGGTATAACAGGCTTGAAAACAGGCACGACAAGTCAGGCGGGAGCTTGCATTTCCGCAACAGCGGAGCGCGACGGGTTAAGCCTTATTGCGGTAGCGCTGGGTTGCGACAACGGAAAACAGAGATTTGCCGACGCCGCCTCTATACTTGACTACGGATTTGCAAATTTTGCGGGCATAAAGCCGGAAACTCCGCCCGATCTGTTAAAAGAATTAGCTGTAACATCGGGTATGAAAAACACCGTAAATATTAACTGCAATATAGACGAGAGTTATGTTTGCCCAAAGGGTGACGCCGAAAAAATAAGTTATAAAATATCGTACAAAGACAATATTGAGGCACCCGTAACCAAGGGCGATATTTTGGGTAAGGTGAAATATTACGCAGGGGATAAAGAACTGGGAGAATTTGATATAACAGCCGCAGAAGATGTAGAAGAAATGACGTTTATGTCACTTGCAGAACTGCTTTTAAAAAGCCTTTTCACTTATTGATAAAAACGGGGTTGCCAAGCCTGAAAAGCCGGCAGCCCCGTTTCTTTGCGGTCAATTAATAAAATATCAAAGCCCGAACATACTCTTAAATTCTTCTTCGTTTATTATTCTAACATTTAAAGACAAAGCTTTATCAAGCTTGCTTCCTGCGCTTTCTCCTGCCAGAACAAAATCTGTTTTTTTGGAAACAGAACCGCTGACCTTGCCGCCTGCCGCTTCTATTACAGCCGCGGCGTCATTTCTTGTGTATGTGGGCAAAGTACCTGTTAAAACAAATGTTTTTCCGGTGTATTCTCCCTCTGCTTTTTTTGCGGCAGGGGGCATTTTTACACCTGCGTTTTTTAAAGAATCTATCAAAGCTTTTGTTGCGTCAAGATGAAAATAATCATAGACGCTTTGCGCCATAATATCGCCGTAGCCGTCTATCTGTAATATATCCTCAAAAGACGCATCCATAATGTTTTCAATTGTTGAAAAATGACTACACAACATCTTTGCGGCTTTAAGACCTATGTGCCTTATTCCCAGTGAGTAAATAATTCTGTACAGCTCGTTGCTTTTAGATTTTTCAATTGCGTTTATGAGGTTGTCGGCAGATTTATCGCCCATACGCTCCAATGCAGCAATATCTTCTTTTTTCAGAGAATAAATGTCAACAGGGGAATTTATTAGATTTTCATTTACGAGCAGTTCTATTATAGATTCTCCCAGACCTTCAATATCCATTGCGTCTTTGCTGACAAAATGAATAAGGTTTCTCACCATTTGAGCGGGACATTCTGTATTGGTACAGCGCGTTACGGCTTCGTCCGCATATCTGACTGCGGGGGAACCGCAACATGGACAAACACTTGGAAATGCATAAGGCTTTGAATTTTCTGCGTGAAACTTTACGCACACGACCTCGGGGATTATCTCGCCTGCTTTTCTTATGGTGACGGTATCGCCTATGCGGATATCTTTTTCTTTTATAAAATCCTCGTTGTGCAGGGTGGCTCTGGAAACGGTAGTGCCGGCAACGGTAACAGGCTCAAATATTGCCGTGGGGGTAAGGGCGCCTGTTCTGCCTACGTTTATTTCAATATCTAAAATTGTTGTGTCTTTTTCTTCGGGCGGATATTTATAGGCCTCCGCCCACTTAGGATATTTTGCAGTGCTGCCGAGCTTGCTTCTGTCCCCGAAATCATCAAGCTTTACAACTGCGCCGTCAATTCCGTAAGGCAAGTTTCCTCTAGAGTTGCCTATTATTTCTATTTGGTTTAAAACATCGTTGATATCCGAATATACGCCCGACATGGGAGGCGTGGGGAACCCTAATTCTTTAAGTAGGCGCATAGACTGGGAATGAGCAGATATATCGGCTCCTTCGATTTGCTGTATATTAAAAATAAATATATCCAAATCGCGTTCGGCTGTTACAGCGGCGTTTTTTTGCCTTAGTGAGCCTGCCGCCGCGTTTCTGGGGTTTCTGAAGGTTTTTTCCTCTCTGTCTTCCTGCTTTTTGCACAAGTTTTCAAAGCTTTCAAAAGACATATACACCTCGCCGCGCACCTCTAAATAAGGCAACGGTTTTTTCAGCCTTTTCGGCAGAGATTTTACCGTGCGTAAGTTTTCGGTTATATCTTCTCCCGTTACTCCGTCGCCGCGTGTAGAGCCTCTTACAAAAAATCCGTCTCTGTATTCCGCAGATACTGAAAGCCCGTCAAATTTCGGCTCAACAACATAAACAGGGTTTGGCACAACGGTTCTCACACGCTTATCAAACTGGATAAGCTCTTCTGCCGAAAAAGAATCGTGCAGGCTTTCCATAGGCACGGCGTGAGTCACGGGCGCGAATTTTTCGCCCGCGCTGCCGCCCACCCTTTTTGTGGGGGAATCGGCAAAAGCAAATTCGGGAAATTCGCTCTCCAGTTTTTCAAGCCTGTAAAGCATCATATCGTATTCGCGGTCGTCTATCTCAGGTTCGTCGTTATTATAATATTTATCGTTGTGATAATTTATTTCTTTTGTTAATCGCAATATTTCTGTTTTTGCTTCCTGTGAGGTCATAAATAATATTCTCCTGATCATTTTTTGTAAAGGAAGGGCGCGAGCCTCCACAACAGTATTCTTTGCCTCAGCTTAGGCGAGGTAAATTTTCCGGGGCGCAGATGAATATCATAATTCTTTGATTTTAGAACTGATTTTATTGCGCTTACGGTATAATTGTCCGAGAGAAGCCCGTCTATACAGCTAAAGATAAGAGAAGGTATTTTTTGTTCACACATCATTTTTTTAATGCGTATATGCTTTTCGTCATTGCCCGAAGTCGATTTTATAAGGTCAACTGCCGCATCCAGCCTGTCTAACCGCATAGATTCGGTAATTGATTCGTAATATGATCTTGGTGCGCCGGGATAGACCTTTCTTTCGGGTTTTGCTCCGCTTACCGCGATGCTTTGGCATTTGATAAGCATTTTAGTAATAAAATCATCACTGTAACCGTAAGTGAGCGTTTCAGAAAAACATATACCGTTTTCCTTCAAAAAACGGGACGAAATCATAACAGAGGCTATATCGCACGAAGCCTTTCCGTACATTATACCGTCAAAAATATCGTAAAATGAAGATTTATCTGTAAGTATAATGCCCTTTTGACAATCAAAAGGCGCAGGGGCAAAAACAAATTCGGCATTTTTGTTCTCTATGTCTTTATAATAATCCGAAATGCAGTTAACATACATTTTTCTCGGAAAAACAAAAGTTATGTATTTTCCGCATGATCTGTCTATTCCGCTGTTGAGAGCGCACCCGGGAACGTCGCTTCCGCACCTTATAACGGTGCCTAAAGCGGAGTTCTTTTCAAGAGCGTCAAAAGCGGCACCTGCACTGTTATCGGTAGAATTCAGATCGGTAACTATTATCTCAAAGCTTAAACCGACGCACTCACATTTTATATCGGATATAATATCATCAATACAGTTTTCCACGTTTTTAACGGGAACAATTACGGACAAATCTATATCAGGCATAGCAAAAACCAATACTCCGGCAAAACGCAAACGGCTTAAGGCCGGCGTCGGGGTCCCTTTCGAATTATTGTTACATTATTGTAATACATTGTAATATATTTCGGCATAAAATTCAATACCGTACAAAGCGGAAATGAAAAATAGTTTTTCAGAATTGATGAGAAAACAAGAGGATTCGTTAGAATATTGAAGATTTGTAAACAGAGCGTCGAAAAAAATAAAAAAATTGTTGACAAAGCAAATCTCTTGTGATATCATACATAGGCGTTACGGGAGATCGTGTCTATGTACACGTTTTCCGGATAGATTTTTAATTTTGATCCGGGAGGAATTACAATGTCTACTTATATGGCAAAAAAAGGCGAAGTAGAACGTAAGTGGTACGTTCTTGACGCAGCCGGCAAGCCAATGGGACGAGTTGCAGCACAGGCTGCCGTATTGCTCAGAGGCAAGCACAAAGCTACATTTACACCGCACGTAGATTGCGGAGACCACGTTATCATAATCAATTGTGAGAAGGCTGTTCTTACAGGCAACAAGCTTGAGCAAAAGTATTATTACCGTCACACGGGTTATATCGGTCACTTAAAGGCAACAAGATATGACACCCTTATGGCAACAAACCCCACAAAAGCTATGCAGCTCGCAGTTAAGGGTATGATACCCGACAACACTATCGGCCGCGCAGCTTTAACAAGACTTCGTTTGTTCAAAGGCAGCGAGCACATCCACGAGGCTCAAAAGCCCGAAGCTTGGGAAATGTAAGAGAGGAGGCAATTTGAATGTACGATAAAGCACCGTTTTTCTACGGAACAGGAAGAAGAAAAAGCTCTGTTGCAAGAGTAAGACTTTACAAAGGCACAGGCAAAATTACAATTAACGACAGAGATATAGACGATTATTTCGGTCTTGAAACACTTAAGCTTATTGTTCGTCAACCTTTGGCACTCACAAACAACACAGATAATTTTGATGTTGTATGCAGAGTTGCAGGCGGCGGCGTTACAGGCCAGGCGGGTGCTATCCGTCACGGCATCTCCAGAGCATTGCTTCAATACGACAGCGAGGCTCTCAGACCCAAGCTCAAGAGAGCGGGCTTCTTAACAAGAGACCCGAGAATGAAAGAGAGAAAGAAATACGGTCTCAAAGCAGCAAGAAGAGCACCGCAGTTCTCAAAGAGATAATCAGATATTACAGAATTTCATCATTCCTCCCGATCTTTCGGGAGGATTTTTTATTGATATTGTAATTTTCTGATGATATAATAAATCTGTGGTTTGTAAGTATGGACAGTGCGAGGCGCCTGCCTTGGATACTTACACTGTATACAACAATTAAAACACAGAAAGGAACGAAAACTATGAAAAGAAAATTTGTAAGCGTTGTGCTGGCTTTGATTATGCTTGTCGGCGTAATTCCGTTCGGCAGTGTGGCGGCTAATGCAGAAAACGAGCCCGAGAGCACGGAAGCCAAAACAGAGGTGTGTACCGTATCTTTTACAAAAGCGAAATCCATAGAGCAATCTATTCCCGTGGAAAACAATGTGCAGGATTATATTGCTGACCGAAAAACCGATTTTGAGAATCAGATTACCCAATTAAAAGACGGCAAAACCGGCGTTTCGGTTGAAGATTATGATTCGTTATTTACAAATGACCAATATGCTCAAATTACGCGCGTTGAGACAAGTTTTCATTATGATTTCAGTGAAGACTGCGTTTTAATAGGCGATTTGGATAACTGGGATTCGCTTGTCGTTGCTCAGGGTTGGGTAAAGCGAATTGTAACAGTGGTTGTTACATATGATGAATATACATTGCGCGCGAATCTTATAAACAACGTGTCGGTTACCGTTACTCCGCCGGAGATAGGAACAAGCAGTGCAGATGTAAAGCCTCAGGTCGAGCTGACAAGTGAGGGCTGTTCCGTGGCTTCAACGCTTTGGCTGTACGGGCTTAATATGTATACCTCGGATGAGCCTGTTTTCGATTTTGAAGAAGGTCAAACATATTATATGTATGTTATGCTGAAAGCGGACAGCGATTGTGAATTTGTTACGTCTGCAGAAACGGCCGGAGGAATTGACGAAGGGTTTGCATATTTTGAAGGGTGTAACGTAACGGGCGGAGAGTTAAAATTTGCCGGAGCGAGAAGGCTCAACGACGGCGGAATGTATCTCAGACTCAAGATTGCTGTTACACCTTCGGCAATCAAAGATCCCGCGCCCATACCGGCAGTTTATCTTGCTTTTGATCCCCCTTCGGCGGGAACATCCGTTGAGGTGAGTAAGCAAGACGGGTTGCCTGTTCATAATCCCGCTCCAAATGTTACTTTTGCGTCTGATGACGACCGCTATTATATGACGGGTTGCATGTGGTGTGATAACGATCATGAGGAAGGTACACCCGGTTATATAGAAAGTCCGTTTACATTTGAATCTGGCGTGAGATATTATGCAACTGTAGAGCTGAAAGCCCGTGACGGCTTCTGTTTCAACGAAAAAACGGAAGTTAATGTAGAAAACGCAAATGTAAGTGAATATTCAATTACCACAAGTGAAGAAGAAAGCGTAATGGTTATAACGTTTTGGTTTGAAGCGGAATCAAATCAGCCTGATACATCGTATTTTGCCGTTTGGATGTGCGACGTTGACCATACACCCAATGAGGGCGGCAGCGTTACTATCGAATATGTAGCGCCCGACGGCTCAATTCCAGCAGAAAGCGGCACAAACTGGACTTCCTCAACAAATCAAATTGTACCTGCAGGAACATTTGTCACACTGACTGCGTGTCCCGATGAAGGATATCGCTTTAAGGGTTGGTATCAGGCAAATATTGACCGCGCAGGCGCAAATGATCCTTATTATTTTGAGGAAACGCTTATTTCAAATGCAAAGATTTATTCATTTACAGATAATCCCATAGGCGAGAATAAAGCACCGTATATCTGCGCCGTATTTGAAGAAGGAGAAGACCGAGAGGTCGATCAAATACAAGTGTGGGTAGGCAACACAACAGGTGAAGGCGCGGCAAAAGACGCAGGCGGCAAGGTTGCCGTTAAATATGAAATAACGGGAGAAAACCTCTACGATCTTGAGAGTAAGTCAGGCGCCGATTTTGTCTACGGCGAAATTGTACCGTTCTATAAGGGCGACGAGATCACGGTTTATGCACAGGCAGACGAAGGTTATTATTTTATAGGCTGGTATCACGTTAATATTGAATGGGGTCCCGGTGAAGGAATGGCATATGAAGGCGATGTTATTTCAAACGAGACGAGCTTTACATATAAGCCCGGAGAAACAATTCTTGAAGGCGACACAGAGCCGCTGCGCTATATCTGTGCCGTGTTTGCAAAGCCATGTGATAGTGATGAGCCAACCGACAGCGACATACCCACCGATACAGATAAGCCGATGTACGGAGATGTTAACTGCGACGGCAAGATAACCATGGAAGACATAACATCCTTGCAGAAAATAGTTGCCAAGCTTGTTACATATGAATCCTTCGGCAAAATGTCTGAAACAAATGCCGACTGCGACTTTGACGGCAAAGGAACAATGATAGACGTTACTTTGATTCAAAAATACCTTGCCAAATTGATAACTTCTTTTGAACCTGCAAAGTAATGTTTTAATGAAAAATAACAGACGCCCCTTTATCCAACATTTGTCTTGGGTGAAGGGGTGCTCATTTAAAAGTAAAGAGGTGAAAAAATGGCTTCTTCAAAGGATTATTTGGAATTTATTCTTGAGCAACTTCGCAAACTTGATGAAATATCTTACCGCGCTATGATGGGCGAGTATATACTCTACTTTAAAGACAAGATTTTCGGCGGGATATACGACAACCGTTTTCTTGTGAAAAACATTGAGTCTGCGAGAAAGCTTTTGCCAAATGCGTCGCTTGAACTGCCGTATGAAGGCGCAAAAGAAATGCTGCTTGTTGATGACCCCGAAGACAAAGAGCTTTTAGTGCAGCTTGTCAGCGCAATGTATGATGAGCTTCCGTTGCCGAAGAAAAAATAAGATTGATTTATTTATTGGCTCCCGGTTTTCGGGAGCCTTTTTGCAGCTCGATTTATATGTGTAAGGTAAGTTGTTATTTTTTGTAGGGACACTGTTCGTCCGCAACAAGACTTCCCTTTGAGGGGAAGCTGCCAGCGTAGCTGACTGATGAGGCGGAAAACCGCCGGTTTAGTTTAACCCTCGATTTTGCCCTTATGCCGGGCAGGCAACTACTTTGTCACGCGACAAAGTAGGCAAAACGCGCCAAAGGGGGAAACCCGTCGGCTGTTTCCCCCTTTGGAAACCCCTTTCGCGACCACCCGGGGGGCTTAGCAGCCCCCCACTGGGTGGACGAGATCCCCCTGCTTCGTTCTCGGCAAGCGAATTCTATCATTTTTTTGCTGTGGCGTAGGGACGAACATTATTCGCCTCTACGGCTTGGACTTGATAAAAATAAACCTCCCTTTACACAAGAGAGGCTTTTCTGATTTGCATTACTTTACAAAGAAGAATTCTTTAATTACAGTTTCGATGAAAACTTGAGCAGAGTGTTTATCTCACCCGACACGATAATATGATCGTGAATTTTAAAAGCATATTCGGGGGAAGTGATCGGATTTGTTTTGCCGTCGCTTTTAACCGCGAGAATATTTATGTTATGCTTTTTTCGAACATCTATGCTTGCTATGGTTTTACCTATCCAACTGTCGGGAATCGAAAATTCCGAGATCGAAAAGTTGTTATCTATTTGCAGAAAGTCAAACATATTATTTGCGCTCATACGCACGGCGAGCCTGCGTGCGGAGTCTCTTATGGGGTACACTACTTCGTCTGCGCCGTTTCTCAGCAAAAACTTGCTTTGTATATCGCTTTCGGCTTTGGAAACAACTTTTTTCGCGCCAAGTTCTTTTAAAAGAGATGTTATTTCAAGCGACGCCTGAAAGTTTTCGCCAATTGTTACAAAGCAAGCGTCAAAGTTATTTATACCAAGTGAACGCAAGACATCTTCGTTTGTGCAGTCGCCGATTTGTGCGTCGGTGGAATTGGCGGAAAGCATTTGTATCTTTTCTTCGTCAATATCAACTATCATAACGTCGTTGCCAAGCTCGGTAAGCCTGTCGGAAAGTTTGGCACCGTATTTTCCCATTCCTATAATCAAAAATGATTTCATTGTTATTCCTCCGTTTTATCCTATCAAAACCTTGCCTGTGGGGCGTGTTACAAGTGTGGGTTTCGATTTTTCCGCAAATAGAATTATCACCGTTAGTCCACCGAGCCTGCCCGCAAACATCAAAAAGCTTATTAACATCTTTGATGCGACACACAGCTGTGATGTTATACCGAGGCTTAACCCTACGGTGCCTATGGCTGACGCCACTTCAAACAATACCTGCTTAAGATCGAAAGACTCTATGGCACATATTACCATGGTAAATATTAAAACAATATTTGTGTATATAACAAAAATAGCGCTTGCGTTGCGTATTGTTTCGCTGTCGATCTTTTTCTTGAATACAACGGTATCTTTGTTTTTTGCCGCGGCGGCAAAAAGCGCGAGCAACAGTACCGCCAAAGTCGTTACCTTCATTCCGCCTGCGGTAGAACCCGAATTACCGCCGACAACCATTAGTATGACCGTCAGCAGGCTTCCGCTGTCGGATAATGCGTTCAAATCAAAAGTTGAAAACCCTGCAGTTCGGGGTGTAATCGAACTGAAAAACGACATCAGTATCTTGTTTCCCGTTGTTTCACCTGCAAAAGCTGAGTTGTATTCAAAAACAAAGAATAACGCAGCAGGCAGGAAAATCAAAATACCCGTAGCGACCAGCACTATTTTTGAATGTAGCTGATATTTTGAAAAGTGCCATTTGTTCTTTATTATGTCATCCCAAACTATAAATCCCAGTCCGCCTACAACTATGAGCAGCATGATGATAACGTTAACATAAACATCTGTTCTGTAACGCGAAAGTGACGACGAAGGCAAAAATCTGCCCATAAGGTCAAATCCCGCATTACAAAAAGCAGAAACGGCGTGAAAAACAGAGTAGTATATGCCTCTTATCAAGCCCATTTCTTTGCAAAATTTGAACGCCAATAAAACTGCGCCGCAAAGCTCCGCAATAAGCGTTCTTATAACTATGCGCTTTACAAGACCCACTATGCCGCCAACGCCGAATGACGCTGTGGATTCCATAATGAGCTTGCGCTCTCCGAGACCGATATTTCTTCCGATTATTACAGATATCATTGTAACAATGCTCATAAATCCGAGACCGCCGATCTGAATGAGCGAAAGTATTACTATCTGTCCGAAAAAAGACCAGTGTGTAAATGTATCATATACGGCAAGCCCCGTTACGCACGTCGCGGAAGACGCGGTGAACAGGCAATCGACAAACGGTGTTATCTGTCCTGTGCGCGTTGATACCGGCAGCATTAAAAGCAGGGAGCCGATAAGTATTATACACAAAAACCCCAGAGCGATTATTTTTGAAGCGCCGAGTTTTATTTTATGCTTTTTCATATAGATATCCCTTTGAACTATTGTGCGTATTTTTTGATAATATCGTGCCTTATTGCGGCTGCCATAGCATTGAGCATTTCTTTTGCCTCGGCATGGCTTTTCGCGGTCACCGTCATATAAAATTTGATTTTAGGCTCAGTTCCCGAAGGCCTAACTATGACCTTGTTTTCTTTTTCAAGCTCAAAGGCGAGCACGTTTGACTGCGGCAAATTAATCTTTTTCTTTTCGCCGCTTATGATATCTGTTTTCTCGGATAAAAGATAGTCCGAAACGCCGATAACCTCATAGCCTGAAATTGTTTTTGGTGTGTTGTGCCTTAAATCGTCCATAAGCCTTTGCATTGTTTTGAGTCCCGACACGCCGTCAAACTCAAAGTTTATGGTGTTGTTTATGCAATAGCCGTATTTTGAATAAATGCCGTCAATCGCTTCGGACAATGTCTTGTTCATATTTTTATAATACGCCGCAAGCTCGCAGACCAGCATAGACGCAACAACAGCGTCCTTGTCACGAACATATGTACCGGACAAAAAGCCGTAGCTTTCTTCAAAGCCGAATACAAATCTGTTTTCTTCTCCTTTTTCTTCGAGAAGCTTTATCTGCTCGCCGATATATTTGAATCCCGTAAGCACGTCTATAAGCTCGCAGCCGTATTCATCGGCTATTTTCTGTGTAAGAGGAGTTGACACTATCGTTTTAACGGCTATGGGGTCTTTTGGTAATGTGCCGTTTTCCTTTTTGCCCTTGAGAATATAATCGAGAAGCATAACGCCGAGCTCGTTGCCTGTTAATATGCGGTAAGAATTATCACACCTTACGGCAACACCCAGGCGGTCGCTGTCCGGGTCGGTGGCAAGAAGCAGATCTGCCTTTTCTCTTTCAAGCTGTTCAAGCCCTAATTGCAGAGCTTGCTTAAACTCGGGGTTCGGGTAACTGCAGGTGGGGAATGTGCCGTCGGGGTTTTCCTGTTCCTTTACAACTGATACATTCTTTACTCCTATTGTGTCAAGCACACGCCTTACAAGCTTGTTGCCGGCACCGTTGAGCGGTGTGTAGACCACTTTGAGGTCTGAACTTGCGCAAATGCCGGGGCGAACCTGTCTGCTTAAAACGTTTTGCACGTAGCTTTCGTAAACAGAGTTTTCAACTATGTTTATCATACCCTGTTTTTTGGCTTCCTCATAATCGCAAAGCTTAACATCGTTGAAAACGTCAAGCTTTATTATCTCGTTATACACCTCGCCCGCGCTTTTGTCTGTCATTTGGCATCCGTCGCTGCCGTATGCCTTGTAGCCGTTGTATTTTGACGGGTTATGGCTTGCGGTTATCATAATTCCCGCGCTGCATTTCAGATTTCTTACAAGATAAGATAAAACGGGCGTGGGTTCAAGCTCTTTTGTTATGTATACCTTAATATTGTTTGCGGCGAGGACTCTTGCGGCCTCTCTTGAGAAAAGCTGCGATTTTATACGGGAATCGTAAGCTATGGCAACAGAACCGCCGGTATATCTTCTATTGATATAATTTGCAAGCCCCTGGGTGGCTTTTCGCACGGTGTATATGTTCATTCTGTTCGTACCGGCGTATATTATGCCTCTGAGTCCGCCTGTGCCGAATTTAAGGTCTTGATAAAAACACTCTTTAAGTTCGTTTTCGTCATTTATAATACTGTTAAGCTGCTGTGTGATCTCGGGGTCGTCTGTTGCGTGTTTGAGCCACAGCTCTGCCTGTGATCTATAATCCATAATAAGCACCTTCTTATAATCAAAAAATTACCAATAATAACTATGCTATATAATATCACAAAAGGTGCTTTTGTTCAACTTTATTTTTCAAAATATGTTTTTTGCGCAATTCAAAATAAAACCTTGCATTTTTTTTGCCGATACTTTAAAATATTACGGTGAAGTTAGACTGAAAGGAAGCTGCGGATGGACAACATTTATGATTTGATAGTTGTGGGCGCCGGCCCCGCAGGTATGATGGCGGCAGGCAAGGCGGCTTCTTTGGGGCTTAAGACCCTTATTTGCGAGAAAAACTCCAAGCCCGGCAGAAAGCTTGCGATAACGGGCAAGGGCAGATGTAACATAACAAACAATTGTGATATAAAGACGTGTATAGAAAACGTAACGTCGAACGGCTCGTTTTTATACGGCGCGCTGAATAATTTTTCACCCGAGAATACGATAGATTTCTTTGAGAGCGCGGGCTTACAGCTCAAGACCGAGCGCGGCAACCGCGTTTTTCCATTGTCGGACAAAGCGGGAGATGTTGTGAACACACTTATAAATTTTGTTGATAACAGCGGAGCTGAAATCAAACAAATTAACGTAAAGCAATTAATAATAAAAGACGGCTGTGTTTTCGGAGTTAAAGACGAAAACGGAAATGAAATATACTCCAAAAACGTACTTGTTGCCTGCGGAGGAAAGTCTTATCCGAGAACAGGCTCAACGGGCGACGGTTACCATTTGGCAAAACAGGCAGGGCACACGATAATTTCTCCCGTGCCGAGCCTTGTGCCTATAACGAGCAAAGACGATTTTTGCTCTCAGCTTCAGGGTTTGACGCTCAAAAACACTGGGCTTAAAGTAATAAGAAAACGTGATAACAAAATAATTTATACGGATTTTGGTGAAATGCTTTTCACGCATTTCGGGATATCGGGTCCTATGGTTTTAAGCGCATCTGCGCATATTGATGACCCAAATGATAACAAATATGAAATTTCGCTTGATTTAAAGCCTGCTTTGGACAAAGAGAAGCTTGATGCCAGAATTTTGAGAGATTTAACAAAATATATTAATAAAGATATAGGAAATTCGCTTTTTGAGCTTTTGCCGAAAAGCATTATACCGGTTGTTTTGAAAAAGGCTGAAATATCGCCTGATGAAAAATGCAATTCAATAACAAAACAGCAACGTATAAAATTAGGCAATGTAATAAAAGATTTTGCAATAAATGTAAGCGGTTTTCGACCCATAGAGGAAGCCATTATCACAAAAGGCGGAGTAAATACCAAAGAAATAACCCCGAAAACTATGGAGTCAAAGCTTTGCAAAGGGCTTTATTTTGCAGGTGAAGTGATAGACGTTGACGCCTATACAGGGGGATTTAATCTGCAAATAGCTTTTTCCACGGGCGTGCTTGCCGCCGAAAGTATAGCGGCGGACATATTTTTTGAATAAGGTGGTATGATTATGATATCGGTGGCAATAGACGGTCCTGCAGGCGCAGGAAAAAGTACGATAGCGCACAAGGCGGCAGAGATGTTGGGGTATATTTATGTTGACACGGGCGCGCTTTACAGAACTGTGGGTATTGCGGCGATCAGAAAAAACACGGATTTGAAAAACAAGGCTGAGCTTAAAGAACTTTTGGACAGCATAAACATTGAGCTTAAATTTGAAAACGGCGTTCAAAAGGTGTTTTTGAACGGAGAAGACGTGTCTGAAAAAATAAGAACTCCCGAATGCGGAATGATGGCGTCTGCCGTTTCTGCAATAAAAGAAGTAAGAGAGTTTCTGCTTGATACCCAAAGGGGTTTGGCTGCAAAAAACAATGTTATAATGGACGGCAGGGACATCGGAACTGTCATATTGCCGAATGCGCAGGTAAAAATATTTTTAACGGCAAGCCCCGAAGTGCGTGCAAAAAGACGGTATGACGAATTCTTGCAAAAGGGCGTTCAGGTGAAATATGAGGATGTTTTGGCGGATATCATAGTCCGTGACAAAAATGACAGCGAACGCGAAATTGCACCCTTAAAGCCTGCAGAAGACAGTGTTATTGCAGATACCTCAAACGATACCCTGCGGCAGGCAATAGACAAGGTTGTGAACATAGTAAAAGAAACGCTTAAAACGAAAAGAGTGATCGTATGAAAAAGGCGCCGTTTTTTTACAGATTTATGAGAGGGCTTGTAAGGCCTCTTTTAAAGATGCTGTACAGATACCGCATTAAAGGTGCGGATAATCTGCCGTCGGAGGGCAAATGTATATTGTGTCCGAATCATATTCACGCGTTTGACCCCGCATTTTTGATAGTATCTCAAAAGCGTCAGATACGCTTTATGGCAAAAGCGGAGTTGTTTGAAAATAAGCTTTTGGCGTTTTTGCTTAAAAAATTGGGCGCTTTTCCCGTTGTAAGAGGCGCGGGAGACGGAAAAGCACTGGAACAGGCGCAGAAAATATTAAAAAGCGATGAAGTTTTCGGCATCTTTATAGAAGGCAGCCGCTCAAAAACAGGAGAGCTTTTGCGCCCGCGCGCAGGAGCCGCGCTTATGGCTTATAAAACGGGTGCGCCCGTTGTGCCTTGCTGCATTACACCGCAAAAGGGAAAACTGAAATTGTTTTCAAAAACCCTTGTCACTTACGGTAAACCTATTACCGCACAAGAACTGGGATTTGTTGAAGGGGCGCCGTCTGAGCTGAGAAACGCATCACGTTTAATAATGGAAAAAATTACGGAAATGAGAAGCGGACATTTGGAGGAGCTTAAAAATGGCTAAGATAACCGTAGCGGAGTCGGCAGGGTTTTGCTTTGGCGTAAACAGAGCGGTAAACAAGGTATACGAGCTTCTTCAAAGCGGCAAAAAAGTTACTACTTTGGGTCCCATAATACACAATCCTCAAATGGTCAAAGAGCTTGAGGAGAAGGGCGTATCCATTTGCCAAACACCCGAAGAATGTAAAAAAGACAATATTTTGGTCATACGTTCACACGGAGTGGAAAAAAGCATTTATGACCGTATAACATCGGCAGGACTTGAGTTTGAGGACGCAACCTGCCCTTTCGTTAAAAAAATACACAAAATAGTAAAAGCTCAGGGAGAAGAAGGCAGAACGGTCTTGATAGCAGGTGACGCCACACACCCCGAAGTAAAGGGAATTATAGGACATTGTGTTGGCAGCCGTTACTGCTTTAACAGCAGCGAAGAACTAGAAAATCTCAACGCCTTGCACCCCGATCTTAAAAATTCGCCTGTTTGTATGGTGTCTCAAACAACATTCAGCGAAAAAGAGTGGAAAAAATGTTTAAAAATTGCTAAAAAGGTCTATACAAATGCAAATTTTTTTGATACAATATGTGATGCAACGTCAAAAAGACAGGGCGAAGCCGAATATTTAGCTGATAAATCCGATTTGATGATTGTTATTGGAGGCAGGTCAAGCTCTAACACCGCAAAGCTTTATGAGCTGTGTTTAAAAAAATGCCCCAAAACATACCTTATAGAAACTAAAGAAGAGTTAAACAGCGAGTATTTACAGGACGCGTGTAATATTGGCGTAACCGCCGGGGCATCTACACCGGCACGGATAATTAAGGAGGTACTGGATACCATGACAGACATGATCAAAGAAAACAATGCTTCGGAATCAAATTTTGAAGCCATGTTGGAGGAAAATCTCAAAAACTTCAACACAGACCAAAAAGTAAAGGGAACTGTAATCAGCGTTTCGCCTACAGAGGTTTGCGTAGATGTAGGCAGAAAGCAGACAGGTATTGTTACCCTTGAAGAGCTTACCGATGACCCCACACTTAAAACAAGCGACATTTGCAAAGTGGGCGACGAGCTTGAACTTCTCATTCTTCGCACAAACGATCAAGAGGGACAAATCTTTCTATCAAAGAAAAAGATCGACTCCATAAAGAATTGGGAAAAGGTAGGCGCTGCTGTTGAAAGCAAAGAAATTCTCTCCGGCGTGGTTGTTGATATAAACAAAGGAGGCGTTGTTGTAAGTGTTGACGGTGTCAGGGTATTTGTACCGCGTTCACAAGCCACACTTCGCAGAAGCGACGACATAGAGTCACTGATTAACCAAAGAGTTAATCTGAGAATTACCGAAGTCGGCGACAGAAGACGTGTTGTAGGCTCTATAAGAGAAG